>NZ_BAABIL010000265.1:0-10726 GCF_039542765.1 Kineococcus glutinatus | reverse complement strand
GCCGTCAGCACCCGCCGCCGCCGCCGGCGCCGGCGCAGCACCCCCACCCGGGCGGCGGTGCCCTCGACGAGGCCGCCCACGTCGACCGCCGCGCCGTCCTGCCGCAGCGCGCGGGTCAGCAGCCCCGCCAGCACCGGGTCGTCGTCGTGCTCAGCGCCCACCGCCGACCTCCTCCTGCTGCAGCAGGGTGCGCAGGGTCGCCAGCCCGCGGTGGGCGTTGCTGCGCACCGTCGCCCGGGAGCAGCCGAGCAGCTCGGCGATCTCCTCGTCCGGCAGGCCCTCGTAGTGCCGCAGCACCAGGGCGCTGCGCTGCTTGTCCGGCAGCCGCCGCAGCAGCCGCAGCAGCAGGTCGCGCTCGGCGTGGGCGGCGGCGCCGTCCGGCACGCCCGTCTCGGGCAGCGCGGCCGGGTCCGCGGCGCGCTCGGTGCGCCGGAACGCCAGGCGGGTGGAGGAGATGGAGGCGTTGACGACCATCCGCTTGACGTAGGCGACGGGGTCGTCGGCGCGCTCGATGCTGCCCCACCTCAGGACGGCGCGGGCCAGCACGTCCTGCACGACGTCCTCGGCGCGGTGCGGGTCGCGCAGCAGCGCGCGGGCCAGCCGCACGAGGGCGGGGCCCTGGGCCGCGACGAAGGACCCCAGGTCGAGGGGCGGGGCGCTCACGTGCTCACGCGCGCTCCCCGGCGCGGCGCGGGCGGCCAGCACCGCCGCGCTCACCGGGGGTCCCCGTCCGTCGTCCGCACACCCCAGGGACGCAGCGCGGGGCCCCGCTGTTGCACCGCGCCACCGTTCCCCCGATCCCGCACCGCCCGACGAGGAGGTCAGCGCGGCGCGGACGGGCCGGCGCCGTGGCCGACCACGTCGAAGACGAGCGCACCACCGTCGGGGTGCAGCAGGGGCCCGACGAACTCCTTGAACGCCGCGTGCTCGGCGTCGCAGTACGCCGGGTCCTCCACGACGGGCGCGCCGACGTAGTGGTTGCGGTCCCCCTCGGAGGCGAAGGTGACCACGACGCCGTGCTCGTAGCCGCCGCCGGCACCCTCCCCGCTGCCCTGCCCGCCGGCCTCGACGGACGTGATGTAGCGCTCGCCGTCGGCGCGGCGGGAGTCGGCGAGCGCGAGGAAGCGTCGCAGCACCTCGGCCTTCTGCGCCTCCGTGACCTCCTGCCGGTAGCGGAAGAGGACGATGTGGCGCACCAGCCCGGGGCGGTGGTCCCGGGCCGTGAAGGCGGCCGCGCCGACCGCCGCGAGCTGCTCCCGCAAGGACTCGATCACGCGCACATCCTCCCCTCCGGCAGCTGCGGGAGGTGGGACCCCCGCGGTCACGGCATCGTGGTGGTGACCCGGTGGGTGCCGGCGGCCAGCTCCCGGTCGGCCTGGCCGGGCAGGCGCAGCACGGCCGTGGCGCCCTGCGGGACGCTCACCTCGGCCTGCAGACCCGACCCGCTCAGCTCCCAGCGCACCGACAGCCGCCCGAGCGGGGTGTCCAGGCTCCCGCGGGCCCACGTCAGGCCGCCACCGGGCTGCGGGGCGACGAGGCTGCGCCGGTACCCCGGCTCCAGCGGGGCGATGCCGGCGATGGTGCGGTGCACCCAGTCGGCGACCGCCCCCAGCGCGTAGTGGTTGAAGGAGGTCATCTGGCCGGGGTTGATCGACCCGTCGGGCAGCATCGAGTCCCAGCGCTCCCAGATCGTCGTGGCCCCCATGGTCACCGGGTACAGCCACGAGGGGCAGTCCTTCTCCAGCAGCAGCCGGTAGGCCGCGTCCAGGTGCCCGGTGCTGCTGAGCGCACCGGTGACGTACGGGGTGCCGGCGAAGCCGGTGGAGATGCGGTAGCCGGCCTGCTCGACCAGCTCCGCCAGCCGGTCACCGGCCCGGGCGCGCTGCTCCCCCGCCAGCAACCCGAACTCGACGGCCAGCGCGTAGACGGTCGCGCAGTCGCTCTCCACCCTGCCCTGCGCATCGACGTAGTGCTGCAGGAACGCCGCGCGGACGCGATCGGCGGCCGCGGCGAAGCGGTCGGCGTCCTCCTCGCGGCCCAGCACGCGGGCGGCGTCGGCGACGGTCCGCGCCGAGCGGTACAGGCAGGCGGTGGCCACCACCCCCTTGTCGGCCTTGGCGTCGGCGGGCCGGTCCGGCGGGGCGTCGGGGTCGAGCCAGTCCCCGAACTGGAAACCGGTGCTCCACAGGCCGGTGGGCGAGAGCAGCCCGAGGACCCGCTCGACGTGCGCGGTCATCGCCGGGTAGTGCTCGCCCAGCAGCTCCCGATCGCCGTAGGCGTTCCACAGCGCCCACGGCAGCCACACCGCCACGTCCGACCAGACCGCGGTGCTGTCGGGGTCGGGGAAGTCCGGCGGCTCGGGCATGTACTTGAGGACGTCGGGGATGACGAAGGCCACCATGCCGTCGCGGGCGCGCTGCTCGGCGGCCAGGTCGCGCATCCAGTCGCGCAGGAAGTCCTTGACGTCGAACAGGTAGGCGGCGGTGGGGCCGAAGACGGCCAGGTCACCGGTCCAGCCCAGGCGCTCGTCGCGCTGGGGGCAGTCGGTGGGCACGTCCAGGAAGTTGCCCTTCAACCCCCACACGACGTTGCGGTGCAGCTGGTTCAGCAGCTCGTCGGAGCACTCGAACTCCCCGGTGCGGCGCAGCTGCGAGTGCACCACGACGGCCCGGACCGCACCGGCGAGGTCGGCGGGCACCGCGGCGCCGTCGTCGCCGGGCCAGCCGTCGACCTCGACGTAGCGGAAGCCGTGGAAGGTGAACGTCGGCTCGAAGGTGTCGTGCCCGCCGGACAGCACGAAGCGGTCGGTGGCCTCCGCGGTGCGCAGCGGCCGGGTCCCCAGCTCGCCGTGCTCGAGGACCTCGGCGTGGCGGACGGTGATGGTGCTGCCCGCCTCGCCGCGCGCGCTCAGGCGCAGCCAGCCGACGAGGTTCTGCCCGAAGTCGACCAGCAGCCGCCCGGAGGGCGAGCGGAACACCTCGACCGGTGCGAGCACCTCCTGCCGGCGCACCGGTGGTCCGACGTGCTCGGTGAGGCGGGCGGTGTCGAACTCCAGCACGTGGACCCCGCTCCAGCCGTCGTCCGCCGCGGCGGTGGTCGCCCACGCCGGGTCGTGGCGGCGGGCGTCGATGCTCTGCCCGTCGTAGAGGTCGTCGGCGGTGGTCGCGGAGGCGTGCGAGGACCACGTCTCGTCGGTGAGCACGAGCTGGGTGTGCCCGTCGGCGAAGGTGATCTCCAGCTGGGCGAAACCGGCGAGCTCGTCCCCGTAGCAGGCGCGCCTGCCCATCCACCCCAGGCGCCCGCGGAACCAGCCGTTGCCCAGCGCCAGGCCGAGCACGTGCTCCCCGCCGCCGCCGTCCGCCGCGGTGCCCGCTGCGAGGGCGGCGGTCACGTCGTGGCTGCGGTGGCGCAGCCGCCACTCGTAGCTGCTCCAGCCCGGCGTCAGCACGTCGTCGCCGACGCGCCGGCCGTCCAGCCAGGGCTCCACGACACCGAGGGCGCTGACGTGCAGCAGGGCGGAGACCACCTCGCCGTGACCGGTGTCCACGGTGAAGCGGCACCGCAGCAACGGGGCGCCGTCTCGGGCGGCGTCGGCGTCGGCGGCGATCATCGTCGCGTGCCAGGTGGGCATCAGCTCTCCGTCTCGAAGTGGTGTCGTCCGGCGCCGACGTGGCCGACCGGGTGCCCGGGCAGGTCGATCGTGGCGGTGACGCCGAGCGGGACGTCGACGTCGACGACCAGGCCGCCACCGCGGCGGCGCCAGCTCACGGCCGCCGGCCCGTAGGGGGTCTCGTGGCGGGCGGAGGCCGACGCGAGGCCCCGCCCGGGGCGCGGGCGCACCAGCAGGCGCCGGTAACCGGGTGCGGCCGGGGCCAGCCCCGCGACGCTCCGGTGCACCCAGTCGGCGATCGAGCCCAGCGCGTAGTGGTTGAAGCTGGTCATGTGCCCGGGGTTGACGGTGCCGTCGGGGAGCATCGAGTCCCAGCGCTCCCACGTGGTGGTGGCACCCATCGACACCTGGTACAGCCAGGAGGGGCAGCCGGTCTCGGTGAGCAGCGCGTAGGCGGCCTCGTCGTGGCCGGTGCGGGTGAGGGCGTCGGCGACCAGGTTGACCCCGGCGAACCCGGTGGCCACCCGGTGCCCGTCGGCCGCAACGAGCTCGGCCAGGCGGGTCCCCGCCGCCGCGCGCCGGTCCGCGGGCAGCAGGTCGAAGACGATCGCCAGGGCGTACGCCGTCTGGGCGTCGCTGCTCAGCCGCCCGTCGGCGGTGGCGTGCTCGGCGACGAACGCCTCGCGCACCTGCCGCGCCAGGTCCGTGTAGCGGGCGGCGTCCTCCTGCTCACCCAGGACCTGCGCGATGCCCGCCAGGGTGCGCGCCGAGTGCGCGAAGTAGGCGGTGGCCACCAGGTACCGGTCGGTGCGGGCGGCGGCGGGCTCCTCCGGCGGGGCGGCCGGGTCCAGCCAGTCGCCCAGCTGCAGCCCGGTGTTCCACAACCGGCTCGGGCCGGCCAGGCGCTCGACGAGGTCCACCCACGCCCGGGCGCTGTCGTACTGCCTGCGCAGCACCCCGGCGTCGCCGTAGCGCTCGTGCAGCACGTGCGGCAGCAGGACGGCCACGTCGCCCCACACCGCTCCCGGCTGCGGCGGGTCCCAGAACTCGGCCGGGATCATCGGCACGTACCAGGGCACCGTCCCGTCCGGCAGCTGCTCGGCGGCCACGTCGGCCAGCCAGCCGGACAGGAAACCGGCGCAGTCGTACAGGAAGGAGGCGGTGGGGCCGAAGACCTGGATGTCGCCGGTCCAGCCCAGGCGCTCGTCGCGCTGGGGGCAGTCGGTGGGGATGTCGACGAAGTTGGAGCGCATGCTCCACACCACGTTCTCGTGCAGGCGGTTCAGCCGCTCGTCGGAGCAGGTGAACCAGCCGGTGCGGCGCAGGTCGCTGTGGTGGGCGCGAGCCACCACGTCGCCCTCGTGCAGGCGCCCGGGCCAGCCGGTGACCTCGACGTAGCGGAAGCCGTGCAGGGTGAAGCGCGGCTCCCACTCCTCACCCCCGGGCGCGCCGGCGAGGACGTAGGTGTCCGTGGCCGCGGCGGTCTGCAGCGTGCGGGTGTACAGCTCCCCGTCCTGGAGGACCTCGGCGTGGCGCAGCTGCACGCGCTCACCGGCGCTGCCGCGCACGCGAAGGCGCACCCGACCGGCCAGGTTCTGCCCGAAGTCCAGCACCGTCCTGCCCGACGGGGTCGTCAGCACCGCCTGCGGCAGCACCTCCCGGGTGCAGCGCACCGCGGGGCCGTCGGCGGCCACCAGGGTGGCCGGGTCCCGCTCGTACGTGCGCACGCCGGCCCACCCGCTGTCGTCGAAACCCGCGAGCGAGAAGGGGACGGCCAGGCGTGCGTCGTAGGACTCCCCGTCGTACAGGCTGCTGGCGGTGACGGGTCCGTGCGCCGCGCGCCACCCCCGCGGGTCCTGCTCCGGGCCGGTGGCCACGACGACGCGGCGCCCGTCGGTGAGGTCCACCTCCAGCTGCGCCAGCAGCGCCGTCCGCTCGCCGTACAGGTTGCGGTTGCCGCCGTGGGTGCCGTAGCGGCCGCGGTACCAGCCGTCGGCCAGCCAGGCGCCCAGGGCGTTGTCGCCCTCGTGCAGCAGGGCGGTGACGTCGTGGGTGCGGTAGCGCAGGCGGTGGTGGTAGCTGGTCCACCCCGGCGCCAGCACGTCGTCGCCCACGCGCCGGCCGTTGAGCTCGGCCTCGCACAGGCCGTGGGCGCTCAGGTGCAGCCGGGCGCGCGCGACGGGGGCCGGCAGGTGGACGTCGCGGCGCAGCAGGGCGGGGCGGTGGTCCGCCCCGGGGTCCTCGTCCCAGTCCGGTCCGATGGGCACGGCCACCCAGTCCGAGGCCTGCAGCAGGCCGGCCTCGATCTCCAGGGGCGCGCTGGCGGCGGTCGGCTCGGGCCGGTCCGGGCTCCAGGCGCGCACCCGCACCCGCACGCGCTCGCGCGAGGACAACGGCTGCGCGGGCCAGGGCACCAGCACGCTGTCCCCGGACCCGATGCGGCCGCTGGACCACGTCGGCGCCCGCTCGGCGCCGACCAGCGCGGGCACCGGCTCCACGAGCACCTCGTAGGCGCTCTGCCGCCACCCGTCGGGTGGCGCGGCGGTGGGTCGTGCGATCCAGGAGAGCCGTGGCCGGGCGGTGCCCAGGCCGAGTCGTGGATCACCGTGCTCGGCGCGCAGGTCGGTGATGACGACGTCCGGGCGGTGGCGCATGTGGTTCCGTTCGCGAGAGCAGGGACGCCGGACGGTCAGCCCTTGACGGCGCCGGCGGTCATGCCGGCGACGATCTGTCGGTTGAAGAACAGGTAGAGCACCAGCGGCGGGATCGTGATGAGCAGCACGTCCATGAACAGCAGGTTGTAGCTGGACAGGCTCTGGCTCTGGAAGTTGAACAGCGTCAGCTGCACGGTGGCGCCGGCGTCGCCGGGCAGGAAGTACAGCGGGGTCTGGAAGTCGTTGAACACCGTCACCGACTGCACCAGCACGACGGTGACCACGACCGGCCGCAGCAGCGGCAGGACGACCCGGAAGAACAACCGCAGCGGGCCGGCGCCGTCCAGGACCGCCGCCTCGTCCAGCTCGCGCGGGATGGTGGAGATGAACGCCCGGAAGAGGAGGACCGCGAAGGAGAGCCCGAAGGCGACCTCGACGAGGATCAGCCCGGGCATGGTGCCGAACATCCCCAGGCGCTGCAGTACCCAGATCGTGGGCACCACGGCCGGCGGCATGATCAGCCCGGCGAGGACGAGGAAGCTGATGAACCCGGTCCAGCGGGTCTTCTGGCGCTGCAGCACGAAGGCGACCATCGCGCCGAGGACGACCATGGCGGTGACGCTGGCCACGGTCAGCACGATCGAGTTGATGAAGGCGATGATGAGCAGGTAGTCGCGCGTCCGGACGACGTCGAGCAGGTTCTGCCAGCCCTGGAAGCTGCGCGGCAGCGCGAAGCGGAACTCCGAGGCCTGCTGGGCGTCCATGAACGCCGTCAGCAGGATGAAGGCGAAGGGGACGATGAAGACGACGATGCTGACGACGATCGCCAGCGCCCCGACGCCGTAGCGGTACAGCGCCGCGCGGGGACCACCGACGCGCCCGCCACCGGCGGACGGGGCACCGGGTGCGCCGCCGGCCCGCGAGCGCGGGTCCAGCGTTCCGGCAGGGCCGACCGCGGAGCTCACAGCTCGACCTCCTTGCGGGCGAGGAACCGCGTCAGGGGCAGCACGATGGCGGTGACGGCGACGAAGAGGATGACGTTGCCGGCGGTCGAGAGACCGTAGAAGCCGGCCTGGTACTGCTTGTAGATGACCGATGCGATGACGTCGGAGGTGAAGCCCGGCCCGCCCTTGGTCATGGCCCAGATCAGGTCGAAGGAGCGCAACCCCCCGATCAGGGACAACGTGATCACCGTGGAGGTCGCCGGCCACGACAGCGGGAAGATGACGTTGCGGAACAGCGTCCACGACCCGGCCCCGTCGACCTTGGCGGCCTCGTAGTACTCCTTGGGGATGGACACGATGCCGGCCATGTAGATCAGCGTGGCCAGGCCCACGCCCTTCCACACGTCGACCAGCGCGACGGAGAACAGGGCCAGGGAGGGGTCGACCAGCCAGCCGGGCCCGTCGACGCCGATCACGCCGAGGGCGGAGTTGATGGCGCCCTTGGTGGGGTTCATGAGCACCTGGAAGGTGATCCCGACCCCGACGCTGGAGACCAGGACGGGGAAGAAGACCACCGCGCGCAGGTACCCGCGGCCGATGATCTGGCTGGTGAGCAGCATCCCCAGGGCCAGCCCGAGGACGACCTTGGCCCCGGAGGTGACGATCGCGTAGACGAAGGTGTTCACGAAGCCGCGCGTCAGGGCGGGCTCGGAGAAGAACTGGGCGAAGTTCTCGAGGCCGATGAACTCCGAGGTGAAGATCGTCCACCGCGTGAGGCTGAAGTAGAACGACAGCAGCGTCGGGACGAGGAACAGCACCGCGTAGACGACCGCGGCGGGCAGGTAGAACCAGCCCGGGTACGGGCTGTGGTGCCGCCCCCCACCCCGTCGGGTGGGTGCACCGGGCGCCGTGCGCGACGTCACGGAAGCCGTCGTGGCCACGCGTGTCACCTTTCTGGGTCGGCGGGTCCCGGCCGGCGCCCGACCGGGAGGTGGGGAGCGGTTGCGGTCACCAGCCCTCGAGGCCGAGCTGCTGGGCCTGCTTCTCCACGTCCTGGTCGTACAGCGCGGCGGCGTCCTCGGCGGAGCGGATGCCCGAACCGACCTCCACCAGGATCTGCTCCAGCGCCGGTCCCTTGATCGGGGAGACGTACTCCAGCGCCGGGGACTGCCGCTCGGAGTCGAAGTAGGCGCTGACGTCCTCGGTGATCTGCGGGACGTCGCCCGGCAGCTCGCAGCCCTCGACGAGGTAGGGGCCGGTCGGCACGCTCTTCTCGGACTGGATGTCGCACGACTCCGGCGTCACCAGGTAGTCGAGGAACTTCTTGGCCGCCTCCAGCTCCTCCCCCGTCGTCGACTTCGGCACGTACACCCCGCCCGGGAACCAGGCGGTCAGGCCGTTGGTCGCGGCATCGTCCCCGGGTAGGGCGAAGAAGCCGATGTCGCCGATCTTGTCGGGCGCCACGCTGAGGATCGTGGCGACGTTCGTCGAGAGCAGGGGGTACTGGGCGCCCTCACCGGCGGCGAGCATCCGGATGCCGTCCTCGACCTTGGCCGAGGCGTAGTCGGCGTTCGTCAGCGCCTTGTCGTGGATCTCCTGCGTGTGCTGGAACCCCTTGATGGCGGCCGCGTCGGTGGCGTACTTCGCCCGGCCGGCGGTGTACTCCTCGGCGAAGGAGGGGTTGGCCGCGGCGACGTTGTGGAAGTCGCCGAGGACCAGCAGCTGGGAGGTCCACGTCTCGCCGTAGGTCTGGACCACGGGGGCGATGCCGGCCGCCTTGATCTTCTCGCTGTTGGCGATGAAGTCCGCCCACGTCTGGGGCACCTGCAGGCCCAGCTGCTCGTAGACCTTGCGGTTGTAGAGCACCCCCCCGCCGAAGGCCGTGCCCAGCGGAACGCCGTAGACCTCGTCGCCGGCGCTGACCTGGGGCGTGAAGCTGTCGTCGACCCCGTCCAGGAAGGCTTCGCCGGTCAGCGGCGTCAGCGACGACTGCGGTGCCAGCTGCTGGAACAGCGATCCGCTGTTGTAGGCGAAGACGTCGTTCATGCTGCCGGTCTGCAGGCGCGTCTTGACCAGGTTGTCGCCCTCCGTGCCCTGCGGGCGGGTCTCCACCTCGACCCGGACCTCGGACTGCTGGGCGTTGAAGTCGTCGGCCAGCGCCTCGGCGGTCGCGATGGTCTGCGGGGCATTGTCCACCAGGAAGGTGATCGACGTGCCGCCGCCGCCGTCGTCGTCGGAGGAACCGAGGCTGCCGGCGCTGCAGGCGGACAGGACGAGCGGCGCCAGGGCGAGGGCGGTCAGGCCGGCGAGCGAGCGGCTGCGGGGTGGGTGAAAGGCCACGGGAGTCTCCTCGTCGAGACGGTCGTCCAGCAGGCGAGAGCCGGCCGGATTCAATGAGGCGTTTCATTTAAGACGTGCCATCACGGTACGAGCCGCTGCGACAGCAGTCAAGAGCCGCCTCGCCCGCTGCGTCACACGCCGCGCCGGGTGCTCCCGAGCGCGCGCGTCGTCGTCGGACCCGGCACCGGCACACGGCCGGCGCTGCTCTCGCGCACGAGCAACGAGGGCTGCACCACGACCGTGCGGTGCACGTGCCCGCCGCCCTCGGCGACCTCCTCGGCCAGCAACCGCACGGCCGCCACCCCCATCTCCTCCCCCTCCAGCCGGACGGTGGTGAGCGGGATCGCCCCTCCCCAGGCGCGCGCGTCGTGGTCGCACCCCATGACGGCGATGTCACCGGGCACCGACAAACCGGCCTCCTGCAGTTCCTGGACGATGGAGGCCCCCAGCAGGTCGGTGACCGCCACGACGGCGTCGGGTCGGTGGCGCGCGGGCACGGCCAGCAGCCGCTCGACGGCGGTCCGGGCGTGGGAACCGTCGACGTGCTGGGTGTCGATCTCGGTGAGGCCGACGCCGCGGCCGGCTTCCCGCACGGCGCGTCGCACCCCCACCTGGCGTTGCTGCACCGGCTGCAGAGCGCCCAGCTCGCTGACCCACGCCAGACGGCGGCGCCCGAGCTCGATCATGTGCCGGGCGGCGAGGTGGCCCACGCGTTCGTTGTCCACCAGCACCGTGCAGCAGTCCTCCCGGCCGGTGTCGTAGTTGATCACGACCAGCGGGGTGCCGTGCCTGCGGACGCGCTGCACGCCCACCGCGGGGTCGCTGAGCGGGGCCAGCAGCACCCCGCTCACGCGGGCGCTCTCGAAGAGTTCCAGGTGGGCGTCCTGCAAGCTGTCGTCGCTGTCGCTGTTGGTCACCAACAGGTTCATGCCCTCGGCGGCGGCTTCGCGCTGCGCACCGCGGGCGATGTCGACGAAGAGGGTGTTGCGCAGGTCGACCACGACCAGGCCGATGGTGCGGCTGTCGGCACCGGCCAGCGAGCGGGCGTTGGCGTTCGGGGTGAACCCCAGCTCCTCGATGACGGCGCGGACCTTCTCGACCGTGGCCGGTCGCACCTGCCCGGGGTGGTTGAGCACGTTGGAGACCGTGCCCACCGACACCCCGGCCCGCGCCGCCAC
>NZ_BAABIL010000264.1:0-5121 GCF_039542765.1 Kineococcus glutinatus | reverse complement strand
CCCCCGGCACCGGCCCCGCGGGCAGGCGCCGCAGCACGACCACCGGCGCCAGCACCGCCAGCACGGGCGGGCCGGCGAACACCCAGCGCCACCCCACCTGCTCGGCGACCGCCCCGGCGAGGGCGGGGCCGACCACCCCCGGCAGCACCCACGCGGCGGCCTCGGCGGCGAACACCCGCGGTCGCAGCTCCTCGGGGTAGGCGCGGGCGACGACGACGTTGAGCGTGACGACGAACAACCCGGCACCCAGGCCCTGCACCGCGCGGCCCACGGCGAGCACCGCCATCGACGGCGCCAGCGCCGCGGTGAGCAGGCCGGCCACGAACAGCACCAGCCCCACCGCCACCGGCCGGCGCGGACCGGCGGCGTCGCTGTCGAGCCCGCCGGCGACGACACCGAGGACGTTCGTGGCCAGCGGCGCGGCGAACGCCAGCGCGTACAGCTCGACGCCGCCGAGGGAGGCGGACACGACGGGCATGACGGTCGCCACCGCCATCGCCTCGAAGGCGGCGGTCACGACGAGGACGACGATGCCCAGGGTCAGGGCCCGGTAGCGCGGGCTCAGCAGGCCGGGCGCGGCGGGAGCGGTCTCTGATGCGTCGGAGGTGTCGGGGAGCACGGGGACGACGCTAGGAGTTCGACCGCGCTGGAGGTCAACGGTCGGATCCGGCCGGTCCCGGCAGCGGGCACGCTGCTAGCCGTTGTGCCCGCGGGACGGCCCTGCTAGTTTCTGGGGAACCGGTTTCACGCCTGGCTCCGACGCCGCCCCGGACGGTTCCGCGCTGCCGCGGGTCCTCCCACGCCGCGGCCCCCCGCTACCGGTCGACACCGACCGATCCGCACCACCGGTCCCCCGTTCTCCCCGCCCCGGCAGAGAGGCGCAACGATGCCCTTCCCCGCACCCGAGAACCCCCGGCGCACCCCTCCCCCCGGCACCCGCGGAGCCCTCGGCCGCGCGGTGCGGACGCTCACCCCGGCCCTCGCCCTCGCCCTCGGGCTCGGCCTGACCGGCGCGCCGGCCTCCGCGGGGGCGCAACCTGCGCGCGCGGCGGACCGGCCCCCGGCGCAGGCGGTCGCCCCCGAGCGGGAACCGCTGGCCGCCTCCGATGGCTGGGCCTCCGCCGAGGGCGGCACCCGCGGCGGCTCCGACGCCGCACCCGGCGACGTGGTCGACGTCCGCACCCGCGACGAGCTCGCCGCCGCGCTCAGCGGCGACCACCCGAAGATCGTGCGCGTCGTCGCCGACATCGACGCCGCCACCCTGCCCGACGGCACCCGCACCACCTGCGAGGACTACGCCCGCGACGGCTACACCCTCGCCGACTACCTGCACACCTACGACCCCGCCCGGTGGTCCGGTGCCGCCACGGGCCCGCTGGAGGACGCGCGCAAGGCGTCCAGCGCCGCGCAGGGCGAGCGCATCAAGCTCCGCGTCCCCTCCAACACCACCCTCATCGGCGTCGGGGACGTCACCCTCACCGGGTTCGCCGTCACGATCGACGGCGCCGACGACGTCATCGTGCGCAACCTGCACATCTCCGACGCCTACGACTGCTTCCCCGGCTGGAACGGCGACACCTGGAAGACCGAGTGGGACAACCTCGTGGTCTCCGGCTCCACGCACGTGTGGCTGGACCACCTCACCCTCGACGACGGTGACACCGCGGACTCCGAGCAGCCCGTGTACTTCGGGGAGAGGTTCCTGCGCCACGACGGGCTCCTGGACGTCGTGCGGGCCGCCGACCTGGTCACCATCTCCTGGAACCGCCTCGTCGGGCACGACAAGTCGATGCTGTGGGGCAACGGGGACGGCGCCGTCGCCGACCGCGGCAAGCTGCGCGTCACCCTGCACCACAACGAGATGGTCGACCTGGTGCAGCGCGCCCCGCGCGTCCGCTTCGGCCAGGCCCACGTCTACGACAACGTCTACCGCGTCAGCGACCCCGAGAACTACCAGTACTCCTGGGGCGTGGGCGTGGAGTCCAGCATCATCGCCCGGGAGAACACCTTCGAGCTGGCCGACGGGATCGGCGCCGACCGCATCGTGCACGACTGGGGCGGCACCGGGATCGACGCCGCCGGGACGTGGGTGAACGGGCGCCAGGTGGACGTCCTGGCCGCGTACAACCGGGCCAACCCCGGCGCACCGCTCGCCCCGACCGTCACCGGCACCGCCGGCCCGCACCTGCGGATCGAGCCGGCACCGGCGGCGCGACGGGCCGTGGCCGCCCACGCCGGCGCCGGTCGCCCGTCCCGGGGGGCCGCCGCGCCCACCTCCGGGGAGGAACTGCTCCGGCTCATGCGCGCGCCGGACACGCGCACGGCCGACGGGCCGGTGTGGTCCCTGGTCGCCACCGGGTTCGCGGCCACGCCCGCGGACGGCCTGCCCATCGGCACCACCGGCGGGCAGGACGGGCCGACCGTGACCGTCACCGACGCCGCCGCCCTGGCCCACCACGCCGCGCTGCCCGGCGCCGCGACGATCCTCGTCCGCGGCCGCATCACCGTCGACCCGTTCGGCTCGATGATCCGCGTCGGCGACGACAAGACGATCGCCGGCGTCGGGGATCAGGCCGAGATCGTCGGCGGCGGTCTCTTCCTCGACGGCAGCTCCAACGTCGTCGTCCGCAACCTCCGCTTCCGCGACTCCTACGTCCCCGGCGACTGGGACGGCAAGAGCGCCGACAACGACAACGACGGCATCCGCCTCGACGGTGCCTCGAACGTGTGGATCGACCACAACGAGTTCACCCGCCTCGGGGACGGCCTCGTCGACGTCCGCAAGGACTCCACGGCCGTCACGCTGTCCTGGAACGTCTTCCGCGACCACAACAAGGCCGTCGGGGTGGGTTGGACCCCCAACGTGGTCACCACCGTCACGATGCACCACAACTGGTTCTCCAACACCTTCCAGCGCAACGCCAGCATCGACAACACCGCCGCCGCGCACCTGTACAACAACTACCTCGACGGCATCGGCCAGTACGGCACCATGTCCCGCGGCGCGGCGCAGGTCCTCGTGGAGTCCAGCGTGTACGCCAACGGCGAGGACGCCGTCGTCGCCAAGGACCCCGCCTCCCGCGTGGAGTCCCGCGACAACCTGTTCACGGAGATCCGCGGCCGCAAGGACTCCACCGGTGCCACGTTCGACCCGCGCGCGTCCTACCCGTACACCCCCGACCCGGTCGGGGACGTCCAGCGGGTCGTGACCGCCGGCGCCGGCCCGCTCGTGCCCGACGAGCGCGTCGGCCGCACGGTCCGCGTCGCGCTGGACGGCACCGGGGACTTCGCCAGCATCACCGCCGCCGTCGGCGCCGCCGAGCGCGCCGACCACCCCGTGGAGATCGTCGTCGCACCCGGCACCTACCGCGAGGTGGTGCGCGTGCGGCCCGCCGCCGACCACGTGCGGATCCGCGGCGGCAGCGGCCGCGCGCAGGACGTCGTGCTGACGTACGACGTCGCCTCCGGCCAGCAGAAGTTCTACGGCGGCACGTTCGGCAGCACCGGTTCCCCCACCCTCGCCGTCCTCGCCGGGGACGCCACCCTCGCCGACGTCACCGTGGAGAACGCCTACGACGAGGCCGCGAACGGCGGCAGCCAGGCCCTGGCGCTGCGCACCACCGGCGACCGCGTCGTGCTGGACGGGGTGCGGCTGCTGGGCAACCAGGACACCTACCTGGCCGACACCCCGAACCGCGACACGAACGCGCGGGTGTACGTGCGCGACTCCTACGTGGAGGGGGACGTGGACTTCGTCTACGGCCGCGCGACCGCCGTGTTCGAGCGGAGCACGCTGCGCTCGCTGGACCGCGGGCAGGCCGTCAACGGGTACGTCACCGCGGCCTCGACGACACCCGTGAGCCGCGGCTTCCTGTTCGTGCGCTGCCGCTTCGAGTCCGACGCGGCGGCCGGCACCGTGTTCCTCGGCCGGCCCTGGCACCCCAGCAGCAACCCCGTCACGGACCCGGCGGTGGTGGTCCGCGACTCCTGGCTGGGCGGGCACGTGGCGACGCCGGCGTGGGCGGACATGAGCGGCTGGTCCTGGCGCGACGCGGAGTTCGCCGAGTACTCCAACTCCGGGCCCGGTGCCGTCCGCGGCCAGGCCCCGGTGGACGGGCGCCCGCAGCTGTCGCGGCAGCAGGCCGCGCAGGCCACCCCCGCGGCCTACCTGTCCGGGACGGACGGCTGGTCGCCCCGGCGCTGACCCGCACGTGATCCACGGCCCCCGGCGCGCGACGCGCCGGGGGCCGTGGTCGTCCCGGCGCCGTGGTCGTCCCGGGATCGCGTCAGGCGCGTGCGGGCGCCGGGCCGAGGTCCAGCAGCCGACCCGCGACGTCGTCCAGGGCCAGGCGGACGGCGCCGGAGACGACGGCCCGCTCCCCCAGCGCCGAGGCCCGCAGCAGCGGCGGCCAGCGGCACAGCGGCGCCGCCTCCCGCTCCACGGCCGGCAGCAGGACGTCCCCCGCCCCCGCCACCGCACCGCCGAGGACGACGAGGGCGGGGTCGAGGACCGAGGCGACGACGGCGACCACCCGGGCCAGCCGCGCGGCGACGGCGTCCACGACGGCGGCGGCCGCCGGGTCGCCGGCGCGGGCCGCGGCGAACACCACCTCGGCGTCCACCCGTTCCGGGTCCCCCCCGACGGCGCGGAACAGCGCACCGCCGCGGGAGGCCGCCGCCCGGGTGCGACCACCGGCGCGGGCCACGGCCTCGGCCCCGAGGCGGCGGGCGACGGCACCGACGCCGTCGGCGTCCCCCACGCCCTCCACGAGGCGCAGCACCCCCAGCTCACCGGTGCCGCCGTGGGCGCCGCGCAGCAGGCGGCCGCCCAGGAAGACCCCGGCGCCGAAGCGCTCCCCGGCCAGGAGCAGCACCACGTCGTCGACGCCGGCGGCGGTGCCGCGCCAGCGCTCGCCGAGGACGGCGAGGTTGGCGTCGTTCTCCACCAGGACGGGCCAGCCGGCCACGCCGCCGAGGGCGGCGCGCAGGTCCGCGCGGGCCAGACCGGGCAGCCAGCGCTCGACGGCGTCGACGTGCCCGTCGCCCGTCACGGGCCCGGGCACCGCCAGGCCGACCGACAGCACCGCGTCCTGCGCCACGCCCGCGCCGCGCAGGACGCCG
>NZ_BAABIL010000263.1:0-6542 GCF_039542765.1 Kineococcus glutinatus | reverse complement strand
GGGTGCTGCTCGACTTCGAGGGCGAACCGCTGCGGCCCCTCGCCGAGCGCAGCGATCCCGACCTGCCGCTGCGCGACGTCGCCGGCATGCTGCGCTCCTTCGACTACGCCGGCCGGCACGCGACCGTGGGCCGGGACGACCCCGACCTCGCCGCGCGGGCCGCGGCCTGGACCGCGCAGGCCCGCGACGCCTTCCTCGACGGTTACGCGGCCGTGGCCGGGCTCGACCCGCGCGAGGAGGGTTCCGCCGCGGCGCGCCTGCTGCGGGCCCTGGAGCTGGACAAGGCCCTCTACGAGGTGGTGTACGAGTTCCGCAACCGCCCCGACTGGTTGCCGATCCCGCTGTCGGCCGTGCAGCGCCTGCTCGCCTGAGCCCCGGCGGCCGCCCGGCGGGACCGGGCGGCCGCACCCCGGCCGCGGGCGTTCTTGCGTGGCGCGCGCGCGCCGGTGACGACAGACTGACCGCCATGCCGACGACACACCACGCGCTGCCGGTCGACGCGGACGAGCTGGCCCGGGTGGCCGGTGGGGCGCACCACGACCCCCACTCGATCCTCGGGATGCACCCGGGACCCGGCGGCGTCACCGTGCGCACGCTGCGACCTTTCGCCCGCGCGGTCGTCGCCGTCCTGCCCGACGGCTCGCGCACCGAGCTGGAGCACGAGCGCGAGGGCGTCTGGAGCGGCGTGCTGCCCACCTCCGAGGTCAGCGACTACCGCATCGAGGTGACCTACGAGGGCCACGAGGCCGTCCTGGCCGACGACCCCTACCGGTTCCTGCCCACGCTCGGCGAGGTGGACCTGCACCTCATCGCCGAGGGCCGCCACGAGGAGCTGTGGACCGTGCTGGGCGCCCACGTGCGCCGCTTCCCCGGGGTGATGGGCGACGTCGTGGGGACCTCCTTCGCCGTGTGGGCGCCCAACGCGCGCGCCGTGCGGGTCGTGGGGGACTTCAACCACTGGAACGGGCGCACCCACGCGATGCGCTCCCTCGGCGGTTCCGGGGTGTGGGAGATCTTCGTCCCCGGCACCGGCGCGGGCACCCGCTACAAGTACGAGATCCAGGGCGCCGACGGGCACTGGCGGCAGAAGGCGGACCCGATGGCGCAGGGCACGGAGGTGCCGCCCGCCACCGCCTCCGTCGTCGTGGAGTCCGGCTACGCCTGGCAGGACGGGGACTGGATGGCGCAGCGCGCCGCCCGCGACCCGCACTCCGGCCCGGTGTCCATCTACGAGGTGCACCTCGGCTCCTGGCGGGTCGGCCTGGACTACCGCCAGCTCGCCGACGAGCTCGTGGCCTACGTCAAGGAGCTCGGCTTCACGCACGTGGAGCTGCTGCCCGTCATGGAGCACCCCTTCGGCGGGTCCTGGGGCTACCAGGTGACCTCCTACTACGCGCCCACCTCGCGGTTCGGCTCCCCCGACGACTTCCGCCACCTCGTCGACACGCTGCACCAGGCGGGCATCGGCGTCATCCTCGACTGGGTCCCGGCGCACTTCCCCAAGGACGCCTTCGCCCTGGCCCAGTTCGACGGCCAGCCCCTCTACGAGCACCCCGACCCCCGCCGGGGTGAGCAGATGGACTGGGGCACGCTCGTCTTCGACTACGGGCGCACCGAGGTCCGCAACTTCCTCGTCGCCAACGCCCTGTACTGGCTGGAGGAGTTCCACGCCGACGGCCTGCGCGTGGACGCCGTGGCCTCCATGCTCTACCTCGACTACTCCCGCGCCGAGGGCCAGTGGGCGCCCAACCAGTACGGCGGCCGCGAGCACCTGGAGGCCATCGGGTTCCTGCAGGAGGCCAACGCCACCGCCTACAAGCGGGTCCCCGGCGTCATGATGATCGCCGAGGAGTCCACGGCGTGGCCCGGCGTCACCCGCCCCACCTACGCCGGCGGCCTCGGGTTCGGCCTGAAGTGGAACATGGGCTGGATGCACGACACCCTGAACTACGCCGCGCAGGACCCGATCCACCGGCAGTACCACCACCACGAGCTGACGTTCAGCATGGTGTACGCCTTCAGCGAGCAGTTCGTGCTGCCCATCTCCCACGACGAGGTCGTGCACGGCAAGGGGTCGCTGCTGCGCAAGATGCCCGGCGACCGCTGGCAGCAGCTCGCCAACCAGCGCGCGTACCTGGCCTACATGTGGGCGCACCCCGGCAAGCAGCTGCTGTTCATGGGGCAGGAGCTGGCCCAGGAGGCGGAGTGGTCGGAGTCGCGCTCCCTGGACTGGTGGCTGCTCGACACGCCCTGGCACCGCGGCATGCACGACCTGGTCCGCGACCTGAACGCCCTGTACACCGCGCACCCGGCGCTGTGGGAGCAGGACTTCGACGGGCACGGTTTCCAGTGGATCGACGCCAACGACACCCACCACAACGTCCTGTCGTTCGTGCGCTGGGCCAAGGACGGCACCCCGCTGGTGTGCGTCGTGAACTTCTCCGGCAGCCCGCACGAGGGGTACCGGGTGGGCCTGCCCGAGGGCGGGCGCTGGCGGGAGCTGCTCAACACCGACTCGGAGGTGTACGGCGGCTCGGGCGTCGGCAACCTCGGCGCGGTGGACGCCGAGGAGGTCGAGTGGCACGGGCGGCCGCAGTCGGTCCAGCTGCGGGTCCCGCCGCTGGGCGCGCTGTGGCTGGTGCCGGAGCGCGCCGAGGGCTGAGGAGCGCCGCGCCGGCGGCGCCGGCACGCACGACGGGAGGGGACGGGTCCTGCGGGACCCGTCCCCTCCCGTCGTCGCCGGCCGACCCGGCCCGGCCGCTCGTCGACCGGGCCGGGGCGACGCCGCTCAGGCCGCCGCGGTGTCCAGGGCGGTGCGCTCGACCGCGACCCGCTCGGCCTTGCGCCGGCTCAGGTCCTCGTACAGACCGGTCCTGGTGCGCGCCGCCGTCAGCACCGCGTGCGCGGCGCCGTCGGTGAGCTCCCCGAGGCCCTTGGTGCTGATGTTCGTGATGTCGTCGCAGGCCTGGTGGTAGCAGGAGTCGTAGGCCTCACCCGCGGTGCCGCCGAAGACGGCCGCCTGCTCCTCGGTCTTGATGCCCTCCGCGCCGCTGAACAGGCCGCCGGCGGGGATGCCGGCGGCGATGAACGGCCCGTAGTCCGAGCGGCCGTCGAAGGTCGTCGGCGCGGTCGCCAGGCCCCGGCCGGCGAAGTAGGAGGTGAAGACCTCCTCGATCTGCGCCGACCCGGGCGGGCCGGCGGGTGCGCCCTCCGCGCTGTCGCCGTTGCCGTCGTAGACGAACCGCACGTAGTTCGGCGAGCCGAGCATGTCGAAGTTGAGGTTGGCGTAGATCCGCCCGAGGGCGTCGTCGTCGAGGGTGGCGACGTAGTGCTCCGAACCGAGCAGCCCCTCCTCCTCCGCGCCCCAGAACGCGAACCGCAACCGCTGGCGGTTCGTGATGCCCAGCTTCGCCATCTCCTCGGCGATCTCCAGGATCGCCGCTGCCCCGGAACCGTTGTCGTTGATGCCGGGCCCCTCGGGCACGGAGTCCAGGTGGGCGCCGACGACGATGATCCGGTCGGTGTCGCCGGTCGCGGAGTCGGCGAGGACGTTGTACGTCTCCCGGACCTCGTTGACGGTCTGGGTGGACACCCGCACGGTGGTCGGCCCGGCCTCGGCCCTCGCGGCGAGGGCCTCGGCGTCGGCGTAGGACAACCCGACGACGGGGATGGCGACGGGGTTGCCCAGGGTTCCGGGGGACAGTTCCTGGCGGCCCGGCTGGCCCTCGTTGAAGATGACGGCCGCGGCCGCGCCGGCGGCAGCGGCGTTGGTGGCCTTCTGCCCGTAGGTGCACGTGCCGCGCTGGATCAGCGCCACCGCGCCGCTCGGGAAACCGTCGAAGTCCTCCGGCTCGCACCCGCTGGTCGTGGTGTTCGCCGTCCCCGTCGGGGGGAACGTCAGGTCGACCCCGACGACGGGCGCCGTGACGTCACCGCTGCCGGAGAAGGTGAACGTGCCCGTCTCCAGGTCCAGCGGCGCGGGCGCCACCTGCGACAGGACCGGCTCGGCGGTCTCCTGGAAGAAGGGGAACTCGAACGGCTGCAGCCGGACCGAGTAGCCCGCCGCCTCCAGGCGCCGCTGGACGTAGTCCACCGACCGGTCGTAGCCGGCGGTGCCGGAGGCCCGCGTCCCCTCGTTCTGGTTCGCGATGCGCTGGAAGGCGCGCAGGTGCGCGAGCACGCCGCTGGTGGTGACCGCCTCGCGCAGGCGGCTGGTGTCGACCTCGTCGACGGCGCTGGCCGACGAGGCCGGGACCAGCACCGCGGTCGCGGTCAGGGCCGCGACCGCCAGGGTAGGAGTCTTCCGCACCGAAACCCTCCTCGGGTCCACCCGGGGCGCGGATGGGTGGGCACGGGCGCCCTCGCCCCGGTGGTGCGGTCAACCTAACCGCAGATCCTCGCGGTGCACACCCCCCGTGACGGAGAGTTTCCGTTCGTGGTGGCCTCAGCCGGGAGCGGAGCCGGGTTCGGCGGCCTTGCCCTGCAGCCGGGCGCCGAGGCGGTCGGGGGTGAGGGCCCCCAGCGCCCCGCTCACCTTCGTCGCCAGCGAACCGGTCACGACGTGGTCCTTGCCCTCCAGCAGCGCCTCCACGGCCTGCTCGGCGACCTGCGCCGGGTCGTCCTTGGCGTCGCTGGCGCCCAGCTTCGTGTCCGTCAGGCCCGCGCGGTCGAAGAACTCCGAGTGGGTGGGGCCGGGCATGAACGCCGTCACCGTGACGCCGGAGCCGTCCAGCTCCGCGCCGATGGACTGCGCGAAGTCGTGCACGAACGCCTTGGTGCCGGCGTAGACGGCCTGGTGCGCCGAGGGAACCCGCGCCGCGAGGGAGGACGTGACGAGGACGCGCCCCTCCCCCCGGGCCGTCATCGCCTGCACCGCGCGCTTGGCCAGGTGCACGGTGGAGGCGCAGTTGAGCTGGATGATGCCCAGCTCCGCCGCCAGGTCCGTCTCGGCGAAGGCGCCGCCCACGCCGGCACCTGCGTTGAGGGCGACGACGTCCACGGAGCGTCCGGAGGCGACGACGGCGTCCCAGAGCCGCTCGACGTCACCGGGGACGGTGAGGTCCACCTGGACGGCGGCCACGGTGGTGCCCTCCCGCTCCAGCTCGGCGGCGGCGGCGTGCAGCTCGGCGTCCTCCGCGGCGACCACGAGGTCGTAGCCGCGCCGGGCCAGGGAGCGGGCCAGCTCCAGGCCGATGCCGCTGGAGGCGCCCGTCACGAGGGCGAGGGGTCGGGTGGTGCCGGGGTCTGCGGTGGTCACGGGCCCTCCTCGGGGCAGCGGGAGCTCTCCTCCCCCGGTGCCCCGACCGCCGCCGCCCATGCGCGCCGACGGCGGGTTCCCGGCGCACCGGGGTGGGTGCGCGGGAACCCGCCGGGGGCGGACCCGTCAGAACAGGGCGCGGGAGAGGGCCGCGCGCGCGGAGACCACCCGCGAGTCCTCGGCCCCCACGACGGTGAACAGCTCCACCAGGTGGGCCCGCGCGGCCTCGCGGTCCTCCCCGGCGCTGGTGCGCACCACCTGAAGCAGCCGCGCGAAGGCGTCCTCCACGTGCCCGCCGAGGACGTCGATGTCGGCGACCACCAGCTGCGCGGCCACGTCCGCGGGGTCGTCGGCGGCCGCCCGCCGGGCCTGCGCGGAGTCCACGTGCTGCAGCCGCTGCATGATGTGCACCTGCGCGAGCCCGGCCTCGGCGTCGCCGTCGCGCGGGTCGGCGGCCAGCGCCCGCTCGTACGCGCTCGCGGCGGCCTGCAGGTCACCGGCGTCGATGGCGTCGTAGGCCTCCTGGTGCAGCGGGGGCAGCGACTCCTCCGCCTCCGGCGCCGCCGCCGCGGCGGGGGCGGCCTCGACCCGGCCGGTCACGCCGTTGGCCTCCGCCACCCGCAGCAGCTCCGCGAGGACCGGCTCCACCTGCTCGCGGGGGTGGGCACCCTCGAACAGCGGGATCGGCTGCCCCCGCACGACACCCACGACGAGCGGCGTCTGCGTCTGGAAGGCCTGCGCCAGGCGCGGCTGCGCGTCGATGTCCACCTCGGCCAGCAGCAGCCGGCCGTCCAGCTCGGCCACCAGCTCGCGCAGCACCCCGGCCAGCTCCGCAGAACCCGGGAAGCGCGGGGAGTGCAGGTTCACCACGACCGGGACCGTGACGGACTGCTGCACGACCTCGGTGAACGTCTCCTCGGTGGCCTCGACGACGAAACCGCCACCGGCCGGGGCGCCCCCCTGCGCCGCCCGCTGCTGCGCCTGCTCCCGGCGCTGGCTGCGCGCGGCCAGCGCCCCGAGGTCGACGGCGCCGCGCAGGTTCAGTCCGCCACCGGGCGGCGTCGGCTGCGTCATGGTCTCCAGGTCCTTCCCGCGACTGCCCCCGCGGGGCGCCGGGGCTCGACGAGGAAGCCTCTCACGCGCCGCGCGCCGCGGTTCAGGAGGCGTCCGCGCGCACCGAGACCGGCCCGCTCTCCGCCGCCACCACCCGCACCGGACCGCCACCGGCCGGTGGCACCGCGAACGCCACGACCTCCGCCGAGACGCGGGTGGCGGCGCGGACCTC
>NZ_BAABIL010000262.1:0-4601 GCF_039542765.1 Kineococcus glutinatus | reverse complement strand
CGCGGGGGCCGACCGGGCCGCGCGGTTCGTCCGGACCTGTGACGCGTTCGGCGTCCCGGTCGTGACCCTCGTCGACACCCCCGGGCCCGCCGAGGCGGCCGGCGAGGCCGCGGCGACGGCGCGGCTGCTGCACGCCTACGCCGCGGCCACCGTGCCGCTCGTCACCGTCCTCACCGGCCAGGTGCACGGCCCGGCCTCGCTCGCCCTCGGCTCCCGGCACGTCGGAGCGGACCACGTGATCGCCTGGCCGCGGGCGCGGATCGCCCTGCGCGACCCCCTGGAGGTCGCCGCCGCGCTGCACGACGCCACACCGCGCACCGACCCCGCCGACGCCGAGGAGCGCTGGTACCGGGACCTGGCGCGGCTGGAGGAGCTCGCCACCCCGGCCGCGGCGCTGGCCGCCGGTGACGTCGACGCGGTCGTGGCGGTCGCCGACACCCGCGAGCGGCTGACCGGCGCGCTGCGGCTGCTGCAGCGCAAGGCCGGGGACCCACCCGCCCGCAAGCACGCGAACCCGCCGTGGTGAGCGGGGGAGCGCCGGCCGGCTGGGCGGTCGGCGGCGCACCCGACGACGCGGAGCTCGCCGCGGTCGTCGCGGTGCTCGCCGCGCGCAGGTCCCCGGCCCCCGCGGCGGTCGTCGCGGAACCGCACGACGGCTGGGGCGCTGCGGAGGTCCTGCTGCACCGCGTGCACCCGTTCGCCGGCCGGCCCCGGTTCACCGCCCCGCGCGCCGCTGGCCCGGAGGACGCGGACCCGGGGGACGCGGACGGCGGGTGACCGCGCCCGCCCCGGCGCTACCCTCGCCCCCCGTGCCCCTCACCGTCGCGACCGTCAACGTCAACGGCATCCGCGCCGCCGTCCGCCGCGGCATGGGCGCCTGGCTCGCCGAGCGCGACCCGGACGTGCTGTGCCTGCAGGAGGTGCGCGCCCCCGACGAGGTCCTCGGGCAGGTGCTCGACGAGGCCCTGGGCGCCGGCTGGCACATCGCCCACCGCGAGCCCACCGACGCCGGCACCAAGGGCCGCGCCGGGGTGGCGGTCGTCACCCGGCTGCCGGTGGGGGAGCAGCGCACCAGCCTGGACCCGCGCTTCGACGGCGCCGGCCGCTGGGTGGAGCTGGACGTGCAGACCGACGCCGGCACGGTGACGGTGGTCAGCGTCTACGTCCACACCGGCGAGGCCGACACCCCCAGGCAGGACGAGAAGTACGCCTTCCTCGACGCCATGACGGCCCGGATGGCCGAGCTGCGCGCGTCCGGCCGGCACGCCCTGGTCTGCGGGGACCTCAACGTCGCCCACCGCAACGAGGACATCAAGAACTGGAAGGGCAACCTGAAGAAGGCCGGGTTCCTGCCGGAGGAGCGCGCCTACTACGACCGCTGGTTCGACGAGCTCGGCTGGGTGGACGTCGTGCGGGCGCTGCACCCGGGCGTGGAGGGGCCGTACTCGTGGTGGTCCTGGCGCGGGCAGGCCTTCGACCGGGACACCGGGTGGCGCATCGACGTCCACCTCGCCACCCCGGAGCTCGCCGCGCTGGCCCGCACCGCCGTCGTGGACCGCGCCCCGACCTACGCCGAGCGCTTCAGCGACCACGCCCCCGTCGTGGTGGCCTTCGGCTGAGCGTGCGGGGCCCGACCGCCGCCCGACCGCGCGATCGGCTCCTACCATCGGGGCATGACGGCTGAGGTGGGGGTACCGCCCGCTCGCGGGGGAGTGCGCGACAGGCGCATGACCTGGGACGAGTACCAGGCCCTGGGGGAGGACGTCCGCGGTGAGTACATCGACGGGTGCCTGCACGTGACGCCGCGCCCGACGTACGAGCACCAGCAGGTCGCCCGTCGCCTGACCAACCTTCTGGAGGCAGCGGGCCTGCTGGCCGTGCAGGAGTGGGCGTGGAAGCCCGGCCCGCACGAGTACCACCCTGACGTCATGGTGCTGCCGGGGCGCCCGGACCCCGCCTCGCCCAACCGCTTCCTCGGCGTCCCCGACCTGGTCGTCGAGGTCCTCTCGCCCTCGAACGTCACCGACGACACGATCCGCAAGCGCCGCGACTACGCCCGCGCCGGCTGCCCGCGGTACTGGATCTTCGGGCCGGAGCAGCGGACGCTGTGGGCGTTCGCGCTGCGGGGCGGTTCCTACGAACAGGTGGCCGAGATCACGGGTGCCGGCGTGGTCCCGGGCACCCCGGAGATCGACGTCGACGTCGACGCGCTGCTGGCCTGAGGACCGCCCCCAGCCCTGCACGCCCGGCTCGGCCCGCTCGGGCGTGATCCGACAGGAAGCGCACGGCCTCGGCGACGTCCACGCGGACATCCCCGCCGCGCCGCCCGTCCGCGGGAAGCCCTACGCCGCCGCCCGCTGCGCCCGCTCCAGGCGGCGCCGGCGCAGCTCCGCCACCGCCGGGTACACCGCCTCCGACCACGTGAGGAAGCCGCGCACGTGCTCCTCCAGCAGGTCCACGTCGAGGCGGGCGCGCACCGCCAGCGCCAGCTCCGCGCCCCAGGAGTCGGCCTCCCGACCGGCGCAGGCCGCGCCCAGCACGACACCGGTGGTGGCGTCCACGACGACCTCCACGCCCCCGGGCACCTCGTCGCCGCAGCCGATGCCGATGAGGTTGGCGCGCTCCAGCTGCCCGAGGGGGAACATCTCCGAGTCGACGTCGTGCCCGGCCCGCCGCGCCTGCGCGGCGGTCATGCCCACGCAGAACACCGGGGGGGCGGTGTAGACGGCGCGGGGCACCGCGGCGTAGTCGGTCTCCCGGTCGCGCCCGGCGGCGTTCTCCGCGAGCACCCGCGCCTGCATGTTCGCCGAGTGCGTGTACGTGGAGACCCCCGTCACGTCGCCCACGGCGTACAGGCCCGGCACCGGCCGCCCCTGGGGGGACAGCACCCGGCAGCGGCTGTCGATGCGCACCGCGCCGGAGTCGTCCAGGGAGCCGCCGGCCGCCTCCACGCCGAGGTTCTGGGTGCGGGGGGAGCGCCCGCCCGCCACGAGGACCCGGTCGGCGCGGACCTCGCCGCCGTCGTCGAGGTGCACCACGGCGCCGCCGCGCCCGTCCGGCTCGGCCCGCCGGGCGGTGACGCCGGTGCGGACCTCCACCCCGCTGCCGCGCAGGGTGCCCGCCATGAAGTCGCCCACCCAGCGCGCCTCCCCGGGCAGCAGCTGCTCGTCCCTCTCGACGAGGACCACCTCGCTGCCCAGCCCCGCGTAGGCCTGCGACAGCTCGCAGCCCACCGACCCGCCGCCGAGCACGAGCAGGCGGCCGGGGCGCTCGGTGGCCGACAGCGCGTCCTCGCTCGTCCAGGTGGGCACGTCGTCGAGGCCGTCCACCGGCGGGCGCACGGGGGTGCTGCCCGCGGCCAGCACCACGGTGCCGGACCGCAGCCGCTCGGCCCGGCCACCGGGCAGGTCCACCTCCACGGTGAGCGGGCGCCCCGGCAGCAGCCGGCCCCGGCCGCGCACGAGCTGCACGCCGTCCGCGCCGAGCCCCTCCACCGCCCCGGCGTCGTCGCGGCCGGCCACCGCCTCCTCGCGCACGCGGACGGCCTCGTCGAAGGGGATGCCGGCGTGCGCCGACAGCAGCATCGACTTCGCCGGCACGCACGAGAGGTAGGGGCAGAAGCCCCCGACGCGGGTGTCCTCCACGAGGGCGACGCGCCTGCCCTGGCGGGCGAGCTCCTGGGCGGCCATCTTGCCGCCGGAGCCGCTGCCGATCACGACGACGTCGACGGTGCGGGGAGGAACCGGGGTCATGCTGCGATGGTTCCCGAAGGTCGCAGCCGCGGCACGTCGATCGACGGACGCCCGCGCGGGGACGGGGGTGCTTGGGTGGGCGGGTGATCCTCGACAGCGGTCCTCCCGGCCCCGGCGCCGAGCCGGTCCTGGAGTGCGAGCAGGTGGTGCGCACGTTCGGCGCGGTGCGCGCCCTGGACGGCCTGACGGTGCGGGTGACCGCGCCGGCGACGGGCCTGCTGGGGGCCAACGGCGCGGGCAAGTCCACGCTGATGCGCGCCGCGCTGGGTCTGCTGGCCCTGGACTCCGGGCGGCTGCGGGTGCTGGGCCTGGACGTGCGCACCCAGCGCCGGGAGCTGCGCCGGCGCATCGGCTTCATGCCCGAGCACGCCTGCCTGCCGGTGGACATGTCCGCCCAGGACGTCTGCGTCCACCTGGCGCGGCTGCGGGGTCTGGGCCGGCGCGACGCGGTGCGCCGGGCCAGCGAGGTGCTCTTCGCCGTCGGGCTGGAGGAGGAGCGCCGCCGCCCGGTCGGCACGTACTCCCTGGGCATGCGGCAGCGCACGAAGCTGGCGCAGGCCCTCGTGCACGGCCCGGACCTGGTGCTGCTCGACGAGCCCACCTCGGGCCTGGACCCGGCGGGGCGGGCGGAGATGCTGGAGATCGTGCGGCACCTGTCCCGCGACCTGGGGGTGCGGGTGGTGACGTCCTCGCACGTGCTCGACGACATCGAGCGCACCTGCGACGAGGTGGTGGTGGTGCACGGCGGGCGGCTGGCGGCGCAGCGGCCGGTGCTGCTGGCGCCGCGCCGCGGCGGCCCGGTGGTGCTGCGGGTGAGCGGGCCGGCCGCGCCGTTCGCGGCGGAGCTGG
>NZ_BAABIL010000261.1:0-4237 GCF_039542765.1 Kineococcus glutinatus | reverse complement strand
GGCCGCGGGGTCGCCGGTGAGGACCGCCAGCGCGAGCGCCACGTACAGCAGCGGCGAGGTGACGATGGTGACGACCCCCAGGCCGAGCTGGACGCCGTAGCCGAACCCGTACACCCAGCCGCGGTAGCGGTGCAGCCAGTCCTCGTCGACCTGCCGGTGCCACGTCGGCGGCTGCGGCAGCCGCCCCGCCTCCACGGCCAGCGCGCAGGCCGCGACCACCACCAGCAGCGCCAGGGCCACCGGTGCCGCCGCCGCCCGCTCCAGCGGCAGCGCCCAACCCAGCGCACCCAGGGCGGTGCCCAGCGCCGCGCCGCCCAGGGCGGAACCGGCCAGGTGCGCCGCCACCGTCACCGGCCAGCGGCTCGCTCGTCCCCGCTCACCGAGCGGGGTGATGCTCGAGAGCATCGACTCACCTCAAGGTGACCACGTCGCGCGCAGCGCCGCCAGCACCGCGGTCGGCACCCCCGCCAGCAGCGCCCACGTCCCCAGCTCCACGCTCAGCCACGCCCCCGCGCCCGCTCCGCCGCCGACGGCTCCGCCGCGGGCCCGCCCAGCAGGTCGTCCGCCGTCAGCTCCAGGCTCGGGTGGCCCGGCGCGATGCCCGCGGCCAGCAGCTCCCGGTCCGCCCGCGCCTCCCGGTGCGCCCCGTCCCCGACGTCCTCGCCGCGGTCGTGCACGTGAGCGTGGGCGCGGGCGTCGAGGGCCCGGTCGCCGGTGGCCTGCCGCACCAGGCGCTCCACCTGCTCCCAGCTCGTCGCGCTGCCCTCCCCCGCGACCCGGCCCGCGGCGCCGTCGACCAGCACGAAGTACGGCGAGCCCGGCACCTCGTAGCCCTCCCACGCCGTCGTCGACATCACCACCAGCAACCCGTCGGCGGCGAGCTCGCGCACCGCCGTCGCGCTCTCCCGCTCGGTGCCCTGCGTCACGACCACCAGCCGGGTGCCGGCGGGCAGGCCCAGGGGGGCCCGCTCGCGGAAGCGCCCCCAGATGCCGTGGCAGGTCAGGCAGCCGCTGGACAGGAACGCCAGCAGCACGTCCTGCCCCGTCGTCACCGCGACCTGGACGCTGTCCCCGGTGGGCGTCGTGCCGCTGACGTCCGGCGCCGCACCCCCCGTCAGCGTGCCCGTCGCACCCGCGGGCCCCACCACGCCGCGGCCCACCTCGAACGGCAGGTCCACCGGTCCGCCGGTGGCGCGCGGCGCGGTGTCCTCCCGGCCGGCGCCCAGCTCGTGCAGGGAGCGCAGGATCTCCGCGTGGCTGCGCAGCAGGCCCGCCACCAGCAGGCCCAGCAGCGCGACGGCCGCGGTGAGGCCGACGAGCAGGACGGTCACGAGGACGGGCACGGTCACGCTCCGGACGCGGGGGCGGGGGCCGGGCGCCGGGCGGCGACCAGCCGGGGCAGGGCGGTCAGCGCCAGCAGCGCCAGCCAGCACACGAGCACCGCCGCGGCACCGGCGGCGAGCGCGGCACCGGCACCCGCGCCGACCAGACCGGGCACACCCGCCGCGCCACCGGTCAGGGCGACCGCTGCGGCGGCGGTGGCCAGCAGCGCGGTCACGACGGCGTGCGCGGCGGTCGGCGGCAGGTCCGGCTCGCCGAAGCAGCCGCAGGAGCTCAGCGGGCGCCGGCGCAGCAGCGCCAGCAGGACGAAGCCGGTGAACGCGGCGTAGGCGCAGGCCACCAGCGCGGCCGCACCGGGCACCTCGGCGAGCGCGGCGACGGCCAGCGCCACCTCGGCCGCACCCAGCAGCCGCACCAGGGCCGTCGCGGAGGGCAGCCCCTGGGTGCGCAGCGCCTGCGCGGTCGAGGCCGGCCGCAGCAGCTTCGCCCGGGCTGCGACGAGCAGCAGGAGGCACCCCGCGACGTGCGGGACGAGCAGCGCGTGCACACCGAGGACACTGTGCGCTGGCGGCGCCGCGGTCAAGGGGTGGTGCGCTCCGGCGCGTCCCGGTCCTCGGAGGTGTCGTCGGGGGTGTCGTCGGGCAGCGGTGGCTCCCGCTGCTCCAGGTCGCGCCGCTCGACGCCGGGCATGGCGCGCCGCTCGGGCTCGCCGCGCTCGGCGCGGGTGAGGTCGACGAGCTTGCGCCGCTCGGGGGCGCCTCGGCGTTCGTCCATGCCTCCAGCTCACCACGGAGCGATCGGGCCGTCACGCCAGGTAGCGCCGCGGGTGCGGCCGGGCGCACGGCACGGCGCGGGCTGGAGCGCCCATCTTCGGGTTCGGGCGCTCCCGATGGGGTCTGGGAGCGCCCGAACCCGGAGATGGGCGCTCCCAGACCCCGGTTCCGGCGCCCGAACCCGGAGATGGGCGCTCAGGGGAGAGGTGGGCACTCAGGGGTGGGAGGGCGCCCCTCACCCCGCGGGCAGGTCCAGCACCACGTCGCGGGGCGCGCCCGCCGCCAGCCGCACCCGCAGCAGCCAGGCCGCCGAGCGCAGGGTGCACGCCGCACCCGAGCCGTCCGCCGCGCACGCCACCACCCGCGCCACCACCCGCAGCACCCCGCCGCCGGCCCCGTCCGCCACCCGCAGCGCGCGGTGCAGGCCGGGGCCCTCCCCCGCCCCGTCGCCCAGCAGCGCGGCGGGCTCGGCGGCCACGGCCAGCCGCGCCCCGTCGACCTCACCACCGGAGGGCCGCTGCCCCGCCGGCAACCGCACCGCCAGGCGCACCTCCCCCGGCGCCAGCACCACGTCGAGCACCCGCTCCGCCGCCTCCCCGCCCGGCGGCGGCAACCGCACCACGCGGTGCGCCGCGGACTCCACGACGAGCAGCTCACCGCCCACCGCCAGCACCCCGGTGGGCTCGGCCAGCCCCGCGCGCAGCGTCGTCAGCACACCCGCCGCGGGGTCCCAGCGGCGCACCGCCCCGTTGTAGGTGTCGGCGACGAGCACCGCCCCGTCCGGCGCGAGCGCCACGCCCTCGGGGTGCTGGAGCAGCGCGGCGGCGTCCTCGGCGCCCTCGGGCACCCGGCCGGGGCCGTCGCGCAGGCCGGAGTCGAACAGGCCCAGGCCCACCGCGGTGACCACCTCGTACCCGCTCGGGGTGCCGGCGGCGTCGAGGGGCGCGGCGTTCGCCATCCGGTCGTCGGCCACCACGGGCACCGAGCGCGCCGGCCGGGGCCCGGCGCCGTCGCGGGCCAGCCGGCGCAGCGCGGAGGTCTCCGCGTCGACGAACCACAGCCCCGCCCCGCCCGGCTCCGCGGCCAGCCCGGACGGCTGCGCGAGCCAGGCCAGCTCGGCGGGCCCGTCGCGCAGGCCCTCCGCGGTCGTGCCCGCCAGCACCCGCACGACGCCCCGCGCCGCCTCCGGTGCCGGGTCGAACGCCCACAGCTGGTGCGTGCCGGCCATCGCCACGACCACCTGCCCGTCGAACCACGCCACGTCCCAGGGGCTGGCGAGGTCCTGCTCCAGCGCGGGGCCACCGCCCTCGCGGCGCCGCAGCTGCCGCCCGGTGCCCGCGACGGTGCGCACCGACCCGTCGGCCAGCCGCACCCCGCGCAGCGCGTGGTTGCCGGTGTCGGCGACGACGACGTCCCAGCCGCAGGCCGCGGCGACGTCCGGTGGCAGCAGCGCCAGGCCGCGCGGGGCGCTGAACCGGGCGGCGGCGGCGTCCCCGTCGCGGAGCCCGCGGGCGCCGGAACCGGTGCCGCGCAGCACGTCCCCGGTGTGCGGGTCGAACTCCACGAGCCGGTGGGCGCCGGTGTCGGCGACGAGCAGCGCACCGGAGGGCAGCGGCAGCGCGGCGGAGGGGAAGCGCAGGCCGGCGGCCGGTGCGAGGGGTGCGGGCGGAGGGGGCCCGGGGTCGGCGGCCCCGGACCCGTCGAGGAGCTCCGCCACGAGCGCCGCGACCGCCCCGGCGTGCCCCTCCCCGGAGAAGCGGCCGGCGACGTAACCGGCGGGGTCGACGACCACGAGGGTGGGCCAGGCGCGCACCGCGTACGCCCGCCAGGTGTGCAGCGCCGCGTCGTCGAGCACGGGGTGGTCGACGCCGAGGCGCGCCACGGCGCTCTCGACCGCGGCCGGGTCCGCCTCGTGCGGGAACTTCGGGGAGTGCACCCCGAGGACGGTGAGGGCGGCGCCGAAGCGCGCCTCGAGGCCGCGCAGCTCGTCGAGGACGTGCAGGCAGTTCACGCACCCGCCGGTGAAGAAGTCCAGCAGCACCACCGCGCCGCGCGGCCGCGCCGCCGGCGGCTCGGCCCCGCCGGGGGTGCCCAGCCAGCGCCCGCCCCGCAGCGCCGGTGCC
>NZ_BAABIL010000260.1:0-3844 GCF_039542765.1 Kineococcus glutinatus | reverse complement strand
GCCGCGCCCCACGCCGACGCCAGCGGCGCCGTCAGCGACGACGTCAGGGTCGAGCCGACGTTCAGCGCTGCGGTGTAGGCGGCGGTGACGACCCCGGTGGCGGCGGGGAAGTCGCGGGCCACGACGACCGGCACCACGACGTTGCCCACGGTGATCGCCACGCCCAGCAGCACGGTGCCCGCCAGCGCGGCCGGCCAGCCCCCGGCGGAGCGCACCAGCGTCGCCGCCAGCACACCCGCCAGGCAGAGCAGCACCGCCCGGTGGACGCCGGCGCGGGCGATGACGGCCGAGGCCAGCGGCGCCGCCAGCCCGAAGCACAGCACCGGCAGGCTCGTGAGCAGCCCCACCCCGCCGGCGCCCACCCCGAGGTCGGTGCGCAGCGCCCCGGCCAGCGGGGCGACGGCCACCAGGGGACCGCGCAGGTTGAGCGCCAGCAGCAGCACCGCCGCCAGCAGCAGACCGGGCACCACGGCCCGCCGCGCCGCGCCCGGGGCGGTCGCCGGCGCGGTCGGGTCGGCGGTGGGGTCCTGGGGCACCCGGTCATCCTCACCGCAGGTGCCCGCACCCGCCGCCCCGGGGTGCCCCGGGCGGCGGCCCGCTCAGGCGGCGCGGCGCCGGGGGGCGGTGGCGATCTGGAACACCCCGAAGGCCGCCACCCCGAGGGCGACCAGCACGAGCAGCACCGCACCGAACGGCTGTGCGGCGATCTCGCGGAACGCCGCGTCCAGGCCCCGCGACTTGGCCGTGTCCCCCGTGGCGGCCCAGCAGACGAGCACGCCCAGCACCGCGAAGGCCACCCCGCGGGCCACGTGGCCGACGGTGCCCACGGTGCGCAGCGCCGGGCTGAGCGAACCCTCGACCTTCTCCTCGAAGCGGTGCTTCAGCCCGCGGTGCACGCTGACGACGGCGTAGGCCACCACCGCGAGCCCGACGACGACCACGAGCACCGGCCCGCCGGGTGCCTCCAGCAGCCGCTGGGTGAGGCCCTGCTGGCGCTGCCCCGCCGACGCCCCGCGACCCTGCAGCAGCCGCACGCACGTGGACCCCAGCGCCAGCGCCACGACGGCCTTGGCCACCGCGTGCACCTTGTCCTTCGCCTCCGGGGCCAGCACCGCCTCCAGCACCTGCCAGACGAGCATCGCGGCGAACCCCGCGCACAGCAGCACCAGCAGCAACGGGCCCAGCGCCGAGCCCGCCACCGTCGCCAGCGCCCCGGAGGAGTCCGCGCTCCCGCCGCCGGAGCCCAGCGCGATCTGCAGCGCCAGCCAGGCGACGAGCAGGTAGACGACGCCCTCGGCCGCCACCCCCCAGCGCCCGATCCGCCGCGCCGTCCCCGCGTGCCGCTGCGCGCCGGCCGTCACCTGCCGGCCGGCGCCCCGCGCCGCGGCACCGGCATCCGACCCGTGCCCACCCGAGCTGGCCATCGCCCCTCCTCCCGGCCGGCGGCACCCGCCGCCGGCGATCCACCCCGCACGTGGCGGGCCGTCCCGCAGCGTGGCGCGCGGCGTGCGGGCCGGCCACCCGAACGCCACCGGCCCGCTGCGGCGGGGCGGGCGGGGGCGGTGCGCGCGGCGGTGGCCAACGATGCAGGGCGGCCCGGGGTCGGGCGGCCGGACACCGGCGAGCGAGGAGCGGGGCGGATGCGGCACGACGGCGTGGGCGGACGGGGCGCGGCGGCGCCGGGGGTGCGGCGGTGAGGGCCGCGTACCTGCCCGGCGGGCGGCGGGTGGACCTGCGCGAGGTGGACACCCCGGTGCCCGGCCCCGGGCAGGTGCTCGTGCGGGTGCGGGCCTCGACGATCTGCGGCTCCGACATCCGCGCCATCTACCGCGAGCACCTGGGCACCGGCGCGGAGGCCTACCAGGGTGTCGTCGGCGGCCACGAGCCGGCCGGTGAGGTCGTCGAGGTCGGTCCCGGCTGCCGCGAGCGCGCCGTCGGCGACCGCGTCGTCGTCTACCACATCTCCGGCTGCGGCCTGTGCCGCGAGTGCCGCCGCGGCTACCAGATCAGCTGCACCGGCTCCGGCCGCGCGGGCTACGGCTGGCAGCGCGACGGCGGGCACGCGGACTTCGTGCTCGCCGAGGAGCGCGACCTGCTGCCGCTGCCGGACGCGCTGACGTTCGTCGACGGGGCGATCGTCGCGTGCGGGGGCGCCACCGCCTACGAGGCGCTGCGCCGCGCGGAGGTCAGCGGCGACGACTCCGTGCTCGTGACCGGGCTGGGGCCCGTGGGCCAGCTCGTCGGGCTCTTCGCCCGGGCGCACGGCTCGGGCCTCGTCGTGGGCACCGACCCGTCCCCGCAGCGGCGCCGGGCGGCCCTGGACCTGGGGGCGGTGCACGTGGCGCTGGACCCGGGCGACGCCGCCGGGCTGGGCGAGGTGCTGGGCGAGGGCGCCGACGTGGCGGTCGACGCCTCGGGAGCCGGCCCCGCCCAGCTGCAGGCGCTGGAGCTGACCCGCCGCTGGGGGCGCACCGTCCTGGTCGGCGAGGGCGGCCGGCTGTCGGTGGACGTCAGCGAGGTGATCATCCACAAGCAGCTCACCGTGCACGGCTCGTGGGTGGCCAGCACCTGGCGCACCGCGGACCTGCTGGAGCGGCTGCCGCGCTGGGGGGTGCACCCCGAGGTGGTCGTCACCCACCGCTTCGGCCTGGACGAGGTGGCGCGCGCCTACGAGGTGGCCGACTCCGCCGCGGGCGGCAAGGTCGCGGTGCTGCCGCACGGCTGAGCCACGTCGCCCGCCCGGCCCGGAGCACGCCGCCGGGCGGGCGACACTGGAGCACGTGCCCAGCACCCTGCCCGACGGCGAGCCCGTCCCCGCCGACGGCGCCCTGCCCGCCACCGCCCTCGACGGCGCCGCCGACCGGACCTTCGGCGTCTACCTGCACGTGCCGTTCTGCGCGGTCCGCTGCGGCTACTGCGACTTCAACACCTACACCGCCGCCGAGCTGGGCGGTGGTGGCTCGCAGGCCGCCTACGCCGCCACCGCCGCCCGCGAGGTCGAGCTGGCCGGGAAGGTGCTGGCCGCCGCGCCCCGGCCGGCCTCCACGGTGTTCGTCGGCGGCGGCACCCCCACCCTGCTGCCGCCCGGCGACCTCGCCGCCCTGCTCGACGCGGTGCGGGCCACGTTCGGGCTGGAGCCCGGCGCGGAGGTCACCACCGAAGCCAACCCGGACTCGGTGACCCCGGAGGGCCTGGCCGAGCTGGCGGCGGCCGGCTTCACCCGGGTCTCGTTCGGGATGCAGTCCGCGGTGCCCTCGGTGCTGCGGGTGCTGGAGCGCACCCACGACCCCGAGCGGGTGCCCCGCGCGGTGGCGTGGGCGCGCGCGGCCGGGCTCGACGTGAGCCTGGACCTCATCTACGGCACGCCGGGGGAGTCCGTCGCCGACTGGCGGGCCAGCCTGGAGGCGGCGCTGGCCTGCGGGCCCGACCACGTCTCCGCCTACGCCCTCATCGTGGAGGACGGCACCCGGCTGGCCGGGCAGGTGCGCCGGGGCCAGGTGCCCGCCCCCGACGACGACGACCTGGCGACCAAGTACGAGGTGGCCGACGACGTGCTCACCGCCGCCGGGTACGGCTGGTACGAGGTGAGCAACTGGGCGCGCGGGCCGCGGCACGCCTGCCGGCACAACCTGGCCTACTGGCGCGGCGGGGACTGGTGGGGCGTGGGGCCCGGTGCGCACAGCCACGTCGGCGGCGTGCGCTGGTGGAACGTCAAGCACCCCAGCGCCTACGCGCAGCGGCTGGCCGCGGGCAGCAGCCCCGCCCACGCCCGGGAGGTGCTGGGGGAGGAGGGCACCATGGGAACCCAGGACGTCGTCGTCAAGGACACCGACCCCGTGCGCGT
>NZ_BAABIL010000259.1:0-5872 GCF_039542765.1 Kineococcus glutinatus | reverse complement strand
GACGCCCTGCCAGGCCAGCAGCGCCGCCACGCCCGCGACGAGCGGGGGCAGCAGCAGCCGCAGCCGCGCGCTCACCGGTCCTCCGTCCCGGCGCCGGCCGCGACGGGCGAACCCGCCGGGCCGCGCAGCGCCTCGCGCACCTCGGTCAGCCGCGCGAAGAACGCCGGGTCCTGACGGGTGCCCTCCCCGCGGGTGGGCAGGTCGACGTCGACGACCCGCACGATGCGCCCGGGCCGCGCCGACATCACGACGACGTGGCTGGAGAGGAACACCGCCTCGGCGATGGAGTGCGTCACGAACACCACCGTCGTCGCGGTGCGGGCGCAGATCGCCAGCAGCTCGGTCTGCAACCGCTCGCGGGTCATCTCGTCGAGCGCGCCGAAGGGTTCGTCCATGAGCAGCAGCGGGGGCTCGGTGGCCAGCGCGCGGGCGATGGCGACGCGCTGCTGCATCCCGCCGGACAGCTCCTCCGGGCGCATCCGGCCCACCTCCGCCAGGCCCACGAGCTCCAGCAGCTCCGCCGCCCGCGCCCGCCGCCGGGCCCGCGGCACGCCCTGCAGCTCCAGCGGCAGCTCCACGTTGCGCAGCACCGAGCGCCACCCCAGCAGCCCCGCGGCCTGGAACGCGATGCCGTAGTCGCGGTCCAGCCGGGCCTGCCGCGCCGTCTTGCCGCCCACGAGGACCTGCCCGGCGGTGGGGGTGACGAGGTCGGCGATGCAGCGCAGCAGGGTGGACTTGCCGCAGCCGGAGGGCCCGATGAGGGAGACGAAACTCCCCGCGGGGACGTCGAGGTCCACGTCGGCCAGCGCGTGCACGGTGCCGCGCGCGGTGGTGAACGTCTGCCGCAGGCCGCTGATCTGCAGGGCCGCGCTCATGCGGGCAGACCCCCGGGGGCGGGACGGCGCCGCGGGGTGCGCCGCAGGCCGGGCCGCAGCACGGCGGCGTCGAGCAGGGTGGCGAGACCGGCCACGACGAGCCCGAGGGCCGCCGCGCCGAGGATGGCGACGTAGAGCCGCCCGGGGGCGGACGTGGCCTGCTGGGCGTAGGTGACGAGGAGCCGGCCGATGCCGCCGCGGGTGCCGGTGGAGATCTCCGCGACGATCGCGCCGACGACGGCCTGCGCCGCCGCCAGCCGCAGCGCCGGCGCGAGGAACGGCAGGCTGGCCGGCAGCCGCAGGCGCAGCAGCACCTGCCGGTGGCTCGCCGCGCAGCTGCGGAACAGCTCCACGGCCGCCGGGGCGGGGGAGTGCAGCCCGCGCAGCATCCCGACGGCCACCGGGCAGAACGCGAGGAACGCGGAGATGACGACGACCGACATCCACGGCTGCCAGACCGCGTCCGCGCCCAGGCGCAGCCGCCCGCCCCAGCCCGCCACCAGCGGCGCGATCGCGATGACCGGCACCGTCTGGCTGAGCACCACCCAGGGCAGCACGGCGCGCTCCAGCAGCCGCAGCCGCTGCATCGGCACCGCCAGCGCGACGCCGACGAGCGCGCCGAGCAGCCAGCCGCCCAGCGCGGTGCGCAGCGTGCCGCCGGCGGCGGTGAGCACCGCGACGGCGACGCTGTGCGCACCCGGCACCGCCACCTCCGGCGCCACCGCCTCCCGCAGCACCTCCAGCACGCCCGGCATCGAGCGCGGGTCGGCGCGCGGCAGCACCCGCTCCCCGCCCAGCTGCACGCCCTGCAGCGGGCCGAACGCCCGGTACGCCTCCCACAGCAGCAGCAGGGCCGCCACGCCCAGCAGCGCCGCACCCGCCCGGCGGGCGGCGCTCACGAGACGGCCCGCACGGTCTCGGCCAGCGCGGGCACGACGGTGTCGCCGTAGGCGCGCAGCGTCTGCTCCTTGGCGTCGTGCTGCAGGTAGAGGGCGAACTGGTCCACACCCAGCGACCGCAGGTCCCGCAGCCGCTCCACGTGCCGCTGCGCCGGGCCCAGCAGGCAGAACCGGTCCACGATCGAGTCGGGCACGAACGCGGCGTGGGAGTTCCCCGCGCGGCCGTGCTCGTTGTAGTCGTAGCCCTGCCGGCCGGCGATGTAGTCGGTGAGCGCGGCCGGCACCGAGGAGTCCGCGCCGTAGCGGGCGACGATGTCGGCGACGTGGTTGCCCACCATGCCGCCGAACCAGCGGCACTGCTCCCGCGCGTGCGCCAGGTCCGCCTCCGGCGCCACGTACGCGGGCGCGGCGACGCAGATCTTCACCGCCGCGGGGTCGCGCCCGGCGCGCTCGGCGGCCTCGCGGACCGCCTTGATGGTCCAGGCCGCGATGTCGGGGTCGGCCAGCTGCAGGATGAACCCGTCGGCGACCTCCCCGGTGAGCTGCAGCGCCTTGGGCCCGTAGGCGGCGACCCACACCTCGGTGCGGTCCGTCGGCCCGGTCACCGGCGCCCACGGCAGCCGCAGCGTCTGCCCGCGGTGCTCCACGGGGCGGCCGTTGGCCAGCTCCCGGATGACGTGCACGCTCTCGCGCAGCGTCGCCAGCGTCGTCGGCCTGCCCGCCAGGGTCCGCACCGCGGAGTCGCCGCGGCCGATGCCGCAGACGGTGCGCGGGCCGTACATCTCGTTGAGCGTGGCGAACGTCGAGGCGGTCACCGACCACTCGCGGGTGGCCGGGTTCGTCACCATCGGGCCCACGACGACCTTGCGGGTCGCGGCGAGGATCGCGGAGTGGATGACGTAGGGCTCCTCCCACAGCACGTGGGAGTCGAAGGTCCAGACGTGGCTGAACCCGTGCAGCTCCGCCTGCCGGGCGAGCTCGACGACGCGCGCGGCGGGCGGCACGGTCTGCAGGACGACGCCGAAGTCCACGGGTGCCCCTCCTCTCAGCGATGGTGTCAGCGCAGGTACTGCGACGGGCCGCGGCGGACGAACCGGCCGTGGCCGGGGCGGCCGGTGTAGACGCCGCGGTCGAGGACGACGGTGCCGCGGGAGAGCACGGTGCGGACGCCGCCGGTGAGCTCGAAGCCCTCGAACGCGGAGTAGTCGACGGCCATGTGGTGCGTCGCGGCGCTGATCCGGGTGGTCGCCACCGGGTCGTACAGCACGATGTCGGCGTCCGAGCCGGGGGCGATCACACCCTTCTGCGGGTACATGCCGAACATCCGCGCCGGGGTGGTGGCGCACGTCTCCACCCAGCGCTGCAGCGACAGCTGCCCGTCGACGACGCCCTGGTGGACGAGGTCGAGGCGGTGCTCCACCCCGCCCACGCCGTTGGGGATCATCGCGAAGTTCCCGCGGCCGAGCTCCTTCTGGTCCTTGAGGCAGAAGGGGCAGTGGTCGGTGGAGACGACGGCGAGGTCGTCGGTGCGCAGGCCCTTCCACAGGTCCCTCGCGTGGTTCTCGTGCTTGCTGCGCAGCGGGGTGGAGAACACGTACTTCGCGCCGTCGAACCCTGGCGCGGCGAGGTGGTCCTCCAGCGTGAGGTACAGGTACTGCGGGCACGTCTCGGCGAACACGTTGCGCCCGCGCGAGCGCGCCTCCGCGATCCGCTCCAGCGCCTGGGAGGCGGAGACGTGCACGATGTACAGCGGGGTGTCGCCGGCGACCTCCGCCAGCGCGATCGCCCGGTTCGTCGCCTCCCCCTCCAGCGCCGCCGGCCGGGTCAGCCCGTGGTGCACCGGGTCCACGTCGCCGCGGGCCAGCGCCTGGGAGACGAGCACGTCGATCGCCGAGCCGTTCTCCGCGTGCATCATGATCGTCGAGCCGTTCGACGAGGCCTGCTGCATGGCGCGCAGGATCTGCCCGTCGTCGGAGAGGAACACGCCCTTGTAGGCCATGAACAGCTTGAAGCTGGAGATGCCCTCGTGCTCGGCGAGGTGGTCCATCGCCTTCAGCGCCTCGTCGTCGACGCCGCCCAGGATCATGTGGAAGCCGTAGTCGACCGCGCAGTTGCCGGCGGCCTTCTCGTGCCAGGCGGCCAGTGACTCCTGCACGACCTCCCCGGTGCGCTGCACCGCGAAGTCCACGATCGTCGTCGTCCCGCCCCAGACCGCGGCGCGGGTGCCCGTCTCGAACGTGTCGGACGCCTCCGTCCCGCCGAACGGCAGCTGCATGTGCGTGTGCACATCGACGCCGCCGGGCAGCACGTAGGTGCCGCTCGCGTCGATCGTGGTGTCGACGGTGAACCCCGCACCGGCACCCGGCGCGAGCAGCGCGGCGATCCGCTCGCCCTCGACGAGGACGTCCATCGCCGTGGCGCCCGTGGTGGAGACGACGGTGCCACCCGTGACGAGGGTCCGCCGCGGGCTGAGGCTCACGGGGCCACCAGGTCGCCGTAGGCGTCGGGGCGGCGGTCGCGGTAGAACTGCCAGCGGTCGCGCACCGTCCGCAGCAGGTCCATGTCGAGGTCGCGCACGAGCACCTCGTCCTCGCCGCGCGAGGCGGGCTCGCCGACGTTGCGGCCCTCCGGGTCGCAGAAGTACGACTGGCCGTAGAAGTCGTCGTCGCCCAGCGGCTCGACGCCGACCCGGTTGATGGTGCCGACGTAGTACTCGTTGGCGACGGCCGCGGCCCGCTGCTCGAGGTTCCACAGGTACTCCGACAGCCCCGCGCTGGTGGCCGAGGGGTTGAACACGATCTCCGCGCCGTTCAGCCCGAGCGCGCGCCACCCCTCGGGGAAGTGCCGGTCGTAGCAGATGTACACGCCCACCTTGCCGACCGCGGTGTCGAACACCGGGTAGCCGAGGTTGCCGGGGCGGAAGTAGAACTTCTCCCAGAACCCGGCCACGTGCGGGATCATCGTCTTGCGGTACTTGCCGAGGTAGGTCCCGTCGGCGTCGACGACGGCGGCGGTGTTGTAGAGGACGCCGGGCCGCTCCTCCTCGTACACCGGCAGCACCATCACCATGCCCGTCTCGGCGGCGACGGCCTGGAAGCGCTCGACGGTGGGGCCGGGCACGGACTCCGCGTAGGAGTAGAACGAGGCGTCCTGCACCTGGCAGAAGTACGGGCCGTAGAACAGCTCCTGGAAGCAGACGACCTGTGCGCCCTGCTCCGCCGCCCGCCTCGCGTGGTCCTCGTGGACCTTGATCATGCTCTCCTTGTCGCCGGTCCAGGCGGCCTGGACCAGCGCGGCGCGCACGGTGGTCATGCGGCGTCTCCTTCCGCGAACCTCGGGACCGCCGGGGAAACCGCACCGGCGGGGCACCGAGCATCGTGCCCACCGGCGAGGAGCGGCAATGCCCAGCGTGTACCGTTCCGGCTCCCGGTCGTGGGCAGATGCACAAGCCGAAACCCGGCCGTCACCGGCGGGGAGGAGCCGAAACGTGGACGTCACACCCGCCGCGCGCAGGGTGCTGCTGGAACTCCTCGGCGACGTCGACTCCCTCGCCGAGGAGTTCGTCGTCGAGCTGTCCGCCTCGCCGCCGTACTCCGGGGGCGTCGTCGACCGCGGCACGCTCGTGGCCGACGCCGTCGGCAGCTACGAGCGGATCCTGCGCCGGATGCTCGGCATGCCCGTGCCCATCCGGCTGGTGGAGCTGTCCCGCGACATCGGCCGCCGCCGTGCCGGCCTCGACATCCCGCTGGCCGCCGTCACCCGCGGCACCCGGCTGCACTTCCGGGTCGTCTGGGCGCGGCTGTCCGGTGCGCTGCCCCCCGGCCCGCCGGGGCCCGACGGCGCCGCGCGGGCGCTGTGGCGGGAGCTGCCGCTGCAGCTGTGGGAGGCGGTGGAGGAGCACTCCGGCGACGTGCACGCGGGGTTCTCCGAGGCCGCCGCGGCCCTCACCCGCGAGCGCGAGCGCGACCGCCGCCGCGTGGTGGAGACCCTGCTGGACTCCGACGGCGGCGACGACGCCCTCGTCGGGCAGGCCGCCGCCGTCCTCGGCCTGGACCGCGGCGCCGACCTCGTCGTGGCGTTCGTGCCCGGCTGGGCCGC
>NZ_BAABIL010000258.1:0-9379 GCF_039542765.1 Kineococcus glutinatus | reverse complement strand
ACGCCAAGGCCGCGGCCGCCGCCGACGTCGTGGTCCTGGACCTGGAGGACGCGGTCGCCCCCGGCGCCAAGGAGGCCGCGCGGCGGGCGGTGCGGGCCGCGGACCTCGACCCGGCCCGCACCGTGGTGCGCCTCAACCCCGGTGGGGACGAGCAGCGGCGCGACCTGGACGCGCTGGCCGGCACCGGGTTCGACGTCGTGATGCTGGCCAAGGCGGAGTCGGCGGAGCAGGTGCGGGCGCTGGCGCCGCTGCGGGTGCTGGCGCTGTGCGAGACGGCGCGCGGGGTGCTGGCCGCGGCGGAGCTGGCCGCGGCGGGCGCGGCGGGGCTGATGTGGGGGGCGGAGGACCTGCTGGCGTCCCTGGGCGGGCGCGGCAGCCGCACCCCGGACGGCCGCTACCGCGACGTCGCACGGCACGCGCGCTCCAGCGTGCTGCTGGCCGCGGGGGCGCACGGGGTGCCGGCCGTCGACGCGGTGTTCCTGGACCTGCACGACCTCGACGGGCTGCGGGCGGAGGCGGCGGAGGCCGCCGCGACCGGGTTCGCCGCCAAGGCGAGCATCCACCCGGCGCAGGTGCCGGTGGTGCGGGAGGCGTTCCGCCCGCCGGCGGCGGAGGTGGAGCGCGCCCGCCGGCTGCTGGCCGCGGCCGAGGGGCAGCGGGGGGTGTTCGCGTTCGAGGGCCGGATGGTCGACGCCCCCCTGCTGCGCCACGCCGAGCGGGTGCTGCGCGCGGCGGGCGCGCCGGGCTGAGGACCCGGTCCCCCGGCGGACGGGGCGCCCTCCGCCCGGTAACGGCGCACGCCGCCACCCGGACCGGGTGGCGGCGTGCGCCGTGCTGGGGCCGGACCGTCAGGTGGCGGTGATCCATCCGGCGGTGAGGGCGACGGCGAGCAGCACGCCGACCACGACGCGGTAGCCGATGAACACGGTGATCGGGTGGTGGGCGACGAACTTCAGCAGCCAGGCCACCGAGGCGTAGGCGACCACGAAGCTCACGACCGTGCCCACGATCGTCGGCACCCAGCCCACCGTGGCGGAGATCTCCGAGGACGCACCGATGGCCTCGTACACCCCGGCCGCGCCGAGGGCGGGCACGGAGAGGAAGAAGGACAGCCGGGTGGCGGTCACCCGGTCCACGCCCAGCAGCAGACCGGCGCTGATGGTGGCGCCGGAGCGCGAGACGCCGGGCACGAGGGCGATGCACTGGGCCAGACCGACGAGGACCACGTCGCGCAGCGTGAGGTCCTGCTCGGTGCGCTTCTGGGTGCCGCGCTTCTCGGCGAAGAGCATCACCCCGCTCCACAGCACGAGGCCGCCGGCGACCACCCACAGGCTGCGCAGCGGCCCGGCGACGAGGTCCTGGCCGAAGAAGCCCACCAGCCCGATCGGGATGGAACCGGCGATGACGTACCAGGCGAAGCGGTAGTCGAAGGACGTCCGCGCGTCGCGGTCGGTGAGCCCGCGCACCCAGGCGGTGAGCAGCCGGGCGATGTCGGAGCGGAAGTAGTAGACGACCGAGAGGATGGCGCCGAACTGGATGACGGCGGTGAACGCGGTGACACCCCGGTCGTCCACCTGCAGACCGAGCAGTTTCTCCGTGATGGTCAGGTGGCCCGTGCTCGAGACGGGCAGGAATTCGGTGACTCCCTCGACCACTCCCAGCACCACAGCCTGCAGGATGTCCACTCGGGTCCCTCTCGATCGACCGACGCGCGTGCGCCCCCATGCTGGGGGATCGGCCGCTGCGCCGGTGCCGCGGGTCCTGTGGACGGCTGGTGGATCCTGTGAAGGTCTGCGGGGCAGCGCTCCCGCCCCCGCGCTCGCGGGGGCGGCGGTCGCGGGGTGCGGGAGCGCGGTGTGGCCGCGGGCGGGGGCGACGGTCACCCCCCGCCCGCGGCGGCTCAGCGGAGCGCGACGGCCGTCCAGGACACCGGCGGCAGCTCCAGGGTGAGGGTGCCGTCGGCGAGGACCGCGCTCTTGTTCTCCACCGGCGCCACCCGCTCCGGCTCCTCCAGCGTGTTGCGGGCGTGGGGGTCGTCGTCGGTGAGGGTGTGGGTCTCGGCGATGCGCAGCTCGCCCATGCCGGACAGGTCCACGGTCACCGTGACGGCGTCGGTGGTGCTGCGGTTGACGAGGAAGACGGCGGCCTGGCCCGTGTCGGGGTCGTGCGTGGCCACGGCGTCCACCAGCGGCACCTCGCCCAGGGTCGCCGTCGGGTAGGTCGGCGCGGTCAGCTCCACCCGCAGCGCGTTGCCGCGCCCCAGGCGGGAGGTGAGGGCGAAGGGGAAGAAGGTCGTCTGCCGCCACGCCGGGCCACCGGGCTCGGTCATGATCGGGGCGATGACGTTGACGAGCTGGGCCAGGCTGGCCGCGGCCACCCGGTCGGCGTGCTTGAGCAGCGAGATGAGCAGGTTGCCCACGACCACGGCGTCGGCCACGGTGTAGACGTCCTCCAGCAGCCGCGGCGCGTAGGGCCAGGAGTCGATGTCGGTGATCTTGTCCTGCTGCTCGAAGCGCTCCTGGTCCCAGACGTTCCACTCGTCGAAGGACAGGTCGATCCGCTTGCTGCTGCCCAGCTCCGCCCGCACCGAGTCGGCGGTGGCGACGACGTCCTCGATGAAGCGGTCCATGTCCACGGCCGAGGCGAGGAAGCCCGCGAGGTCGCCGTTGCGCTCGTGGTAGTAGACGTGGCAGGAGATGAGGTCGACGTCCTCGTAGGTGTGCTGCAGGACCGTGCGCTCCCAGGACCCGAAGGTGGGCATCTGCCGGTTGGAGCTGCCGCAGACGACGAGCTGGACGCGCGGGTCGAGCTGGCGCATCGCCTTGGCCGTCTGGCTCGCGAGCTTGCCGTAGTCCTCGGCGCTGCGGTGCCCGATCTGCCAGGGCCCGTCCATCTCGTTGCCCAGGCACCACATGCGCACCGCGAAGGGCTCGGTCGTGCCGTCGGCGATCCGCTGGTCGGCCAGCGTGGAGCCGGAGCGCACGTTGGAGTACTCCAGCAGGTCCAGGGCCTCCTGCACCCCGCGGGTGCCGAGGTTGACGGCGAGCATCAGCTCGCTGCCGGCCTTGGCGTTCCAGCGGGCGAACTCGTGCAGGCCGACCTCGTTGGTCTCCGTGGAGTGCCAGGCCAGGTCGAGGCGGCGGGGGCGGGACTCGCGCGGCCCGACGCCGTCCTCCCAGCGGTACCCCGAGACGAAGTTGCCGCCGGGGTAGCGCACCGTGGAGATGCCGAGCTCGCGGACGAGCTCCAGGACGTCCTCGCGGAAGCCGTCGGCGTCGGCCGTCGGGTGGGTCGGCTCGTGGATGCCGTCGTAGACGCAGCGGCCCAGGTGCTCCACGAAGGAGCCGAAGACGCGGCGGTCGATGCGGCCGACGGGGAAGCGGGGGTCGACGACGACGTGGGCTGCCGGCTGGGCGGCGGACGTCTCGGGTGCCATGTGCGGGGTCCTCGGGAGGTGGTGAGCGGGTGGGAGGAGCGGCGGGGTGCCGGCTACTTGAGGCTGCCGATCGCGAGGCCGCCCTGCCAGTACTTCTGCAGGGACAGGAACGCGATGACCAGCGGGACGATCGAGACGAGCGAGCCGACGACGATGAGCATCCACAGGGACTCCCCGCCGCCGTTGTTGGCGCCGGCGAGGCCCTGCAGCAGGCCGATGCCGACGGTCACGGGGAACAGGCGGGAGTCCGACAGCATCGCCAGCGGCAGGAAGTAGTTGTTCCACGTGGCCACGACCGACAGCAGCAGCACGGTGACGATCGCCGGGCGCAGCAGCGGCAGCGCCACCTGGAAGAACGTGCGGAAGGTCCCGGCGCCGTCGACGCGCGCCGCGTCGAGGATCTCGTCGGGCACGCCCTCGGAGGCGTAGACCCGCATGAGGTACACGCCGAAGGGGTTGAGCAGCGAGGGCAGGATGACCGCCCACACCGTGTTCGTCAGCTCCATGCGCGACAGCAGGACGAAGGTGGGGATGACCAGCGCCGTCGCGGGCACCATGACGGCGCCCAGCAGCACGGAGAAGGTGAGGTTGCGGCCCCGGAAGTCGAACTTCGCGAACCCGTACCCCGCCAGGACCGCCAGGACGGTGGACCCGATCCCGCCGGCGAGGGCGTAGAGGAACGAGTTGCCCATCCAGCGCAGGTAGATGCCGTTGTCGTAGGCGAACAGGGACCGCAGATTGTCCACCAGGTGGAAGCCGTCGGCGAACCACAGGGCGCCGTGGGGGCTGGCGAACAGACCCGCGGTGTCCTTGGTGCTGGCCACCAGCAGCCACCACAGCGGCAGCGCGAAGTAGACGACCAGCCCGATGAGGAAGAGGTTGCTCAGCAGCTTCTTCGGGCGCCGCGGGGTGCGCCGGTCCTGCGGGGACGCGCTCGTGCGGGGCGCGGCGGTGCCGCCGGCGGGCGGGGTCAGGACGGTCACAGGAAGCTCCCCCGCTTGCGGGTGGCGAACAGGAAGACGTAGACGCCGACGAACACCACGGCCCCGAGGGCGAAGGAGAGCGCCGAGGCGTAGTTGAACTGCGCGAAGGAGAACGCCGTGCTGAAGGCGTACATGTTCGGGGTGAAGTCCGGCGGGATCGACCCGTTGGAGATGCGCCCGAGGATCTGCGGCTCGGTGAAGAACTGCAGCGTGCCGATGACGGCGAAGACGAGGATGAGCACCAGCGCGGAGGACACCATGGGGATCTTGATCCGCAGCGCGACCTGCCAGCCCGTCGCACCGTCGATCTCGGCGGCCTCGTAGATGGCCGGGTCGATGCCCTGCAGCGCGGCGTAGATGACGATCATGTAGTAGCCGGCCCACTGCCAGGTCACGACGTTCACGAGCGCGCCGAAGACGTTGTCCGGGCTGAGCAGGGTCGGGGCGTCCATGCCGACGAGCTCGAAGAGCTGCTGCAGCGGACCGAAGTTCGGGCTGTAGAGGAAGCCCCACATGAGGGCGCCGATGACGGCCGGGATGGCGTAGGGCACGAACATCATCAGGCGGGAGAAGCGGCTGAGCCTGGTGGTCAGGGTGTCCAGGACCAGCGCGGCCGCCAGCGAGACGAGCATCTGCACCGGGATGAGCACGGCGGAGAACTTGACGACGAACCACAGGCCGTCGAGGAAGACCTCGTCGGTGAACGCCCGGGTGTAGTTGCCGAGGCCGACGAACTTCGTCCCGGTGGCCAGGCCCTTGGTGTAGAGGCTGAGGTAGAACGCGTAGGCCAGCGGCGCCACCAGGAAGACGAGGAACACCACCCCGAACGGGGCGATGAACAGCCAGCCCTTCGCGTCCTCGCGCTTGCGCCACCTCGAGCCGCCGCCCGCGGGGCGGGGGGTACCCGCCGCAGGGGGCGGCAGCGCCACCACCTGGTCCGTCCGTGCTGCCATCACCGTCTCGCCTTCGTGCGCTCTGGGGGTTCGTTACCACCGGTCCGGGGAGGGGGCGCGACACCCTCCCCGGACCGACGTGCTCATCGCCGCGGCGACGTGCTCACTCGCTCCGCGGTCACTCCTGGACCGTGAAGCCCTGCTGCTTGCCGTACTCGACCATGGCCTTCTGCAGGTCGTCGGCGGCCTGCGAGCCGGTCTTCTCACCGTTGTTCATGGCCGTGATCTGCTTGGTGAACTCGGCGTAGAAGCTCGTGGAGTACGGGCTGTAGGTGGAACCCTTGTAGGCGTTGGCGGCGGGGATGTAGACGTCCTTGTTGGCCGTCTGGCCGCTGAAGAACTCGGTCTGGTTGTTCACGAACCAGTCCGCGCCCAGGACGGTCTGGTTGAGCGGGAAGATGACCTGGTCCTTCGCGCCCTGCTCCAGCGACGCGTCGTCGGCGTAGAGGCCCTTGGCGACCTTGGCGGCGAGCGCCTTGTCCTTCGCCTGGCTGGTCACGGCGAAGGTCGACCCGCCCCAGTTCACGGAGACGGGGTTGGCCGGGTCCCACTGCGGCAGCGGCGCGACCGCCCAGGTGCCCTTGTCCGCACCCTCGCCCGCACCGGCGCCGGTGAGGTAACCGGGGGCCCAGGCGGCGGAGATGTACGTGGCGTAGTCACCGTTCACGACGCCGGAGATGTACTCGGTGGTGAACTGGTCCTGGGTGCCGACGAGCCCGTCGCTCACCAGGCCGCCCCAGTAGTCCAGCACCTTCTTGGCCGGCTCGGAGTCGAGGTCGATCTTGAGCTTGGTCTTGTCCGAGGCGCTGTACTGCCACGGCGTCGCGCCGGCCTGCTCCATGAGCGCGACGGTCGGGGCCGGGATGTTGCTCGGGAAGTCGCCGAAGAGGGGGCCGCCGGCCGCCTTCAGCTTCTCGGCGGCGGCGCGGTACTCGTCCCACGTGGTCGGGACGGCGATGCCGTACTTGTCGAAGATGTCCTTGCGGTACATCATCGCCATCGGCCCGCCGTCGACCGGGATGGCGTAGACGGCGTCCCCGCTGGAGACGTCCTTCCAGGCGCCCTCGCTGAAGTTGCCCTTGACCTCGTCGGCGCCGTGCTCCGTGAGGTCGACGAGCGCTTCCTGGATCGCGAAGACGGGCACGGTGTCGCCCTCGAGCATGATGACGTCGGGTGCGCCGGTGCCGGCGGAGACGGCGGTCTGGAACTTGTTGTACTCGTCGGCGCCCTGGCCGGCGTTGCTCCAGCAGACCTGGACGTCGGTGTTCGCCTCGTTGAAGTTCTTCACCACCGACTCCATGTTCGGGTACCAGGCCCAGACGGTGACCTGCGGGGCGTCCGGGTGGGTCACGGGGACGCTGCAGCTGGCCTCGGCGCCGGTGGCCGAGGTGCTGCCGCCGCCGTCCCCACCGCCGCACGCGGCGAGGGAGGCGAGCACACCGGCGCCCAGGAGGGCGGTCACGAGCTTGGTCTTCACTGCGTTCTCCTCGGAGTTGCTGCTCACCGGGGCCCCGGGGGGCCCGGTCGTGGTGTACCGCGCCTGGTCCGCGCACCGGCGGCGTCGCCGTGCGCGGGGTGCGGGTGGTGCTGGGGGTCGTGCCGTGCGGCGGCGCGGGACGTCGCCTGGGGGTCGCGCTCCGGTGCGGGGTCGCTGCCGCGCCGTTCCGCAGCCGTCGCGGAGGTGGTGGGCCGCATCGTCCTCGACCGGTCGCCACCGGCGTCCGCGCCTGGCCGGGCGGGTCGGTGTTGCGGTTTACAACGTTGTGAACGACATCTTGAGGACGGACGGGGAAAGTGTCAAGCGAGCCGGTGCGACTGTGACCCGGTCGTCATCGAAGCGCTTTCCCGTTGCAGCGCAACGGATCGAAACGACCACTCACCGCAGCCGAAGCCCTCAGGCGGACGAGCGCTCGACGAGGCGGAACCCGGCCTCGAGGCGCTGCGGGGGCACCGAGCGGTCGGCGATCCGCCGCAGCAGCAGGTCCACGGCCCGCTCCGCGATCTCACCGCGGCCGGGGTCGATCGTCGTCAGGGACGGTGAGCTGTAGAGGCCCTCGTCGGAGTTGTCGAAGCCCACGACCGCGACGTCCTCGGGCACCCGCACCCCGGCCAGGTGCAGGGCGTGCATCGCACCCAGCGCGAGGGTGTCGTTGAACGCGAAGACGCCGTCGAAGGCCACCCCGGACTGCAGCAGGGACCGCATGGCCTCGTCCCCCTGGCGCAGGTGCCACAGGCCGGCGACGCCCAGCAACCGCTCGTCCACCGGCACCCCCGCCGCGGCGAGCGCCTCGAGGTAGCCGCGCAGCCGCAGCCCCGCCGAGCCGATGACCTCCCCCGGGTGGACCCCGACGACGGCGATGCGCCGGCGCCCGCGGGCCAGCAGGTACTCCGTCGCCGCCCGCGCTCCCTCCACGTTGCGCATCGTCACGTGGTCCACGCCCGGGTGGAAGAGCCGTTCACCCAGCAGGACCAGGGGCGTGTCGACCTCCAGGAACCGCTCGTCGCCGGCGCCCATCTCCAGCGGGCTGAACAGCAGCCCGTCCACCATCCGCAGCCGCGGGCTGGTGAGCAGGTCCACCTCCCGCTGGCGGTCCAGGTTGGTCTGCTCGACGATGACGGCCATCCCCCGCCGGTCGGCCGCCCGGATCACCTCGTCGGCGAGCTCGGCGAAGTACGGCAGCCGCAGCTCCGGCACGGCCAGGGCGAGGGCACCGGTGCGGCCCGAGCGCAGGGTCCGGGCCGTCGGGTTGGGCCGGTAGTCCAGCTCGCGCACGGCCTCCATCACCCGCTGGCGGGTGTCGGGGCGCACGTGCGGGTAGTCGTTGACGACGTTGGACACCGTCTTGATGGAGACCCCCGCCAGCCGCGCCACGTCGCGCAGGGTCGAGGCGCGCGCGTCCGTCAAGACCACGGGCAGGTCCGCGGCCTCGGTGGAGCCGGGTGCGGCGGAGCGGGGTGCGGCGGTCACCGCCGCCGCCGGCGAGGAGCCGTCGGGTGCGTGCGCAGTCTCATGTGCAGTCCTCACCAGCGGGTCGCGCCCGCACCGCCGCTGCGGCGCGACGAGGGGTACAACGTTGTAATCGCATCGTGCCGCCCGCACCGCCCGAAGTCAACGAGGCGCCGCACCCGGGAGAGGGTACGCCGTCGCAGGCCGGTCCTACCCTGGCGCGCATGTGCAGGAACATCCGCCCGTTGCACAACTTCGCCCCGCCCGCCACGGAGGACGAGGTCGCCGCCGCAGCCCTGCAGTACGTCCGCAAGGTGAGCGGCTCGGCGCGCCCCTCCCAGCGCAACGCCGCCGCCTTCGACCGGGCGGTGGAGGAGGTCGCCGCCGCCACCCGCCGGCTGCTCGCCGAGCTCGTCACGACCCAGCCGCCCCGGGACCGCGAGGTCGAGGCCGCCAAGGCCCGGGCGCGGGCCGCCGTCCGGTACGGCACCTGAGGCGGCGGCCCGCGGATCAGCCGAGCAGCCCGCCGACCCGCGCCGGCAGCGGGAACCCCAGCTCGGCGCGGCGCGCGGCGTAGCGGCGCACCCCGGCGAGCTTGACGTCCTCGTAGCCGCGCACCTCCTCCACCGCGTCCAGCACCGCCACCGCCCGCTCCACGCCACCGGCGCCCAGCCCGGCGGCCAGCCGCGGCACCAGCTCGGCCACCTCCGCGGCGAGCGCGCGCTCCAGCCGGCGGGTCCTGGTGTGCCCGAACGGGTCCAGCGGCGTACCGCGCAGCACCCGACCGCGCGCCAGCACCCGCAGCGCGGGGCGCGTCCCCGGCCCCAGCCGCAGCTTGTGCCGCAGACCCGCGGCGCGCAGCAGCGGCGGGTGCAGGTTGTACGAGGGCCGCACCGCACCCGGCACCTGCGCCAGCACCTCCGCCTCCAGCGCCGGGTCGGTGAGCAGCCGCGCCACCTCGTACTCGTCCTTGTAGGCCCACAGCCGGTGCACCGCGCGGGCGACGGCCTCGCTGAACGCGGTGCCCGCGCCCAGCCCCCGCTCGGCGTGCCAGGCGGTC
>NZ_BAABIL010000257.1:0-3251 GCF_039542765.1 Kineococcus glutinatus | reverse complement strand
GTGCGGCAGACTGAGCCGCAGCGCGGGCCCCGGCGGCACCCGGGTGCCGCCGGGGCCCGCGCTGCGACGTGCGGGACCGGCCGGAGAGGGAGCGTGACGTGGACGACGGGGAGCTGCGGGGCGGCGGCGGCGACCGGGCGGGCGACGTCGTGCGCCGGGCGCCGCTGTTCGCGGCCCTGGACGACGCCGCCGCGGCCGCGCTGCTGTCCTCCATGGAGGCGGTGCACCTGGAGCGCGGGCAGGTCCTCTTCTCCGAGGGCGAGCCCGGCCACAGCGTCTACGTCATCCGCTCCGGCAAGATCAAGCTGGGCCGCACCGCGCCGGACGGGCGGGAGAACCTGCTGGCCATCATGGGGCCCGGCGAGATGTTCGGGGAGCTGTCGCTGTTCGACCCCGGCCCGAGGACCAGCTCGGCGCGGGCGGTGGCCGAGACCGACCTGATGGCCCTGAGCCACGACGAGATGCTGGAGTGGCTGGCCCGGCGCCCGGAGGTGGCCCGCCACCTGCTGCAGGCCCTGGCCCAGCGGCTGCGCCGCACCAACGTGGCGCTGGCCGACCTGGTGTTCACGGACGTGCCCGGCCGCGTCGCCAAGGCCCTGCTGGACCTGTCCCGCCGCTTCGGCCGGCCCATCGCCGACGGCCTGCTCGTGGCGCACGACCTCACCCAGGAGGAGCTGGCCCAGCTCGTGGGCGCCTCGCGGGAGACGGTGAACAAGGCGCTGGCCGACTTCGCCTCCCGCGGCTGGCTGCGGCTGGAGGCGCGGGCCGTGGTGCTGCACGACGTGGAGCGGCTGGCCCGCCGGGCCCGCTGAACCCGCGGCGGACGGGTGACGGGACCTCCAGCCCGCCACCACCGCTGCCGACCACCCGCAGGTGAGCACGCGGTGGGACGTGCCCGCCCTGGGCAGCCGGCGGGCCAGGACGATCGACGCCCGGATCAGCGGCGTCATGGCGATCGTCGGTTCCGGCATGGCCCTGACGATGGCCGGCTCGCCGTTCGTGCACGTCTTCGCCAGCTCGTGCGTCGTCATGGGTGCGGCGCTGCTGCTGTTCGCCCGCCACGTGCCGGCCTGGCTGCTCAGCGCGGCCATCGTCCCCGGCGCGGTGGGCATCGCCAACTACGCGGTCAACGGTGCCCACGCCGCGACCGCGGCGAGCGGCTCCATCCTCTTCGTGCAGCTCGTCCTGCAGATCGGCCTGCTGCGCAGCCGCCGGGAGACGTGGGTGCAGCTCGGCGTCCTGCTGGCCGTCCACGCCGGCGTCCTCGCGCTCGCCGGTGCCGCCCCGGCCGTCGTGGGGCAGTCCCTCGGCACGGTGGGGCTCACCCTGGCCCTGGTGGCGCTCGCCGTGACGTGGCTGCGCGCGCGCGTGGACGGGCTGCTGGAGGAGCTGCGCCGGCAGGCCACCGTCGACCCGTTGACCGGAGTGCTCAACCGCAACGGCCTGGCGCAGGTCGGGCAGGGCTGGCGGGCCGAGCACGGCGCGGCGGGCCGGGACGTGGCGCTGGTCCTCGTCGACGTCGACCACTTCAAGCGCGTCAACGACACCGCCGGGCACCAGGTGGGCGACGAGGTGCTGCGGCGCCTCGGGGCACTGCTGCTGCGGGAGGTCCCCGCGGGTGCGGTGGTGGCCCGCCTCGGCGGCGAGGAGTTCCTCGTGGTGGTGCCGGGGGTGGACCTGGCCGGGGGTGCGGCCGTGGCCGAGGCGCTGCGCCGGGCGGTGGCGGCGGTGGGCGGCCGGGACGGCCTGCCGCGGTTCACCGTGAGCGCGGGCGTGGCCGCCGGGCGGGTGGTGGACGACGTCGACGAGCTGTACCGGCGGGCCGACGAGGCCCTCTACCGCGCCAAGCGGAACGGGCGCGACCGCGTGGAGACGGCCTCCGGGCCCGCCGCCGCACCCGGCCCGGCGCTCCTGGCCCCGTCCTCCTGACGCACCTCCCCGGCGCGGGTGGACTCCCGGTGGACGGTTGCCCCGAGCCCTCAGGTCCGCCGTCCACCGTCCGAAGGGAACCCGGTGCCGCCGGTCGCGGCGCCCTCCCCGAGACGGAAGGTCCCCCGATGGACGACGCAGCGACCGGCACCACCCGCCCCGGCGGACCGCTCGCGAACCGCGGGGTGGGGAGCCGGGTGCTGCTGGCCACCGCGCTCGTGGCGCTGACCACCGTCGCCGTGGGCGTCCTCGCCCTGTGGGTGGTCCGCGACCTCGGGCAGCACCGGCACGACGAGGTCGGCCGCGCGGTGCCCTACATCGCCGGCCTGCAGGACGTGGCGCTGGCCGCGAAGGCCGCCGCGAACGACGAGCGCGGGTTCCTGCTCACCCGGGACGCGGAGTTCGCCGACGAGGCCCTGGGTCGCCGCGACGCCGTGGCGCAGGGCCTCGCCGCCGCCCGGGAGGTGGCCACGCCCGCCGAGCAGCGCACCCTCGACGCCCTCGAGCAGCAGCTCGACGCCTGGTTCGGCGCGCTGTCGCAGGAGGTCGAGCTGGCCGGCACCGACCACGCCGCCGCCGTCGAGGTGTCCTTCGGCGCCAACCGCGACCTGCGCAAGGCGTACGAGGTCGCCCTGGCGGAGGAGACCGACCGGGCGGGCGCGGCGCTGGCCGCCGGGCAGGACTTCGTCTCCACCGCCCGGCGGGGCGAGGTGCTCATCGTGGCGATCCTCCTGGCGGGCCTGGTGCTGGCCGTCGGCGCGGCCCTGCTCATCACCCGCGGCATCACCCGGCCGCTGCGGGCGCTGACCGGTGTCCTGGACCGCGTGGCCGACGGCGACCTGACCGCCGCGACGGGTGTCGTCGGGGGCGGTGAGGTCGGCGCGATGGCGCGGGCGCTGGACCGCACCACCAGCCACCTGCGCGACGTCGTGCGCGACGTCGTCGCCAGCGCCGGCACCCTGGCCACGTCGTCGGCGGAGCTGACGTCGCTGGCCGGCGGCATGGCCGACGACGCCCGCCTGGCCGCCGCGCAGGCGCAGACGGCCTCCGCCGCGACGGAGGAGATCAGCGCGAGCATGGGGACGGTCGCCGCGGCCGGCGACGAGATGTCCGCGGCCATCCGCGAGATCGCCGCCTCCACGGCCGACGCCGGCGCGGTCTCCGGCACGGCCGTCGCCTCGGCGCGGGCCGCCGACGAGACGGTGCGCCGCCTCGGCGCCTCCAGCCGGGAGATCGGCGACGTGGTGGGCCTCATCACGTCCATCGCGGAGCAGACGAACCTGCTGGCGCTGAACGCGACCATCGAGGCCGCGCGGGCCGGG
>NZ_BAABIL010000256.1:0-21558 GCF_039542765.1 Kineococcus glutinatus | reverse complement strand
CGTCGTGGCGGTGCCGGCGGTGGTGCGGCTGGTGCGCCACCCCGACCGCACCCTCGCCACGGCGCTGTGACGGGACGGCCGGCGCCGCCGGTCCGCCGCCGACCGGGCTGCGGACCGGCGGCGGACCGGCGGTGCCGGGTCGCCGACCTCAGGAGCGGCCGGCGACCCGCAGCCGCACGACCTGCGGGTCGTGGTCGCTGACCTGGTCGGCGAACTCGCTGGTGACGTGAACGACGTCGTAGGCGTACCCGCGGCGGGCGAGCCCGCGGCTGATGAGGATGTGGTCGAGCACCTCGGAGTTGCCCTGGTAGACGTAGGTGTACCGCTCCTGCTGGGGCAGGGTGCGCGGCAGGTCCACCAGCGAGCCGTCCCCGACGAGGATGTCGGCGGTGGTGGAGAACTCGAAGTCGTTGAGGTCGCCGAGCACGACGACGGCGGCGTCGCGGTCCCGTCGCTGGATCGCGGTGACGAAGTCCCGCACGAGCTGCGCCTGCTGGTGCCGCTGCACCTCCGAGCTCACCGCAGGAGGCTGGTAGCGGCCGAACAGGGGCTGGTCGCCGCCCTTGGAGTTGAAGTGGTTCGCGACGACGAACAGCGAGCGGCCGCGGTACGAGAACTCCGCCGCGAGCGGCTTGCGGCTGCTGGTCCAGGCCGCGTCGGCGGGGGCGATCCGGCCGGGGGACGCGGACAGGTGCGGGTCGCCGCGGCGGTCGGTGACGACGCTCGTGGCGGTGGTGGCGCTGCCGCCGGGGGTGTCGACGAAGCGCAGGCCGCGGTCGGTGCGGAACAGCAGGACGTTGCGGATGTTGCCGCCGGGTTCCCCGCCGTCGGCGCGGTCGACCGGGTCGATCTGGCGGTAGGAGTAGACCGGGCCGCCGGCGGCGCGGATCGCGGCGAGCAGCTGGGAGATCGTGCGCCCGGCGGTGACGACGCCGTCGTCGGTGGGGCCGGTGTCGTCCTGGACCTCCTCCAGCGCCACGACGTCCGGGGAGCGCAGGTTCTGCACGAGGACGCCGGCCAGGCGGTCGAAGGTGGCCTGCGGGTCGCCGGGGTCGAGGTTCTCCACGTTGAAGGTGGCCACGGCGAGCTCGCCGCCGCGTGCCGCGGTGGTGGTCTCCCGGCGCAGGCCGCCGTCGGCGAGGACGGGCGCGCTCGTGGGCTGCAGGACGAAGTTGCCGAAGTCGTAGTCGAGGACGCCGACGGTGGCACCGGCGAAGCGGTCACCGACGTCCGCGGTGGGCAGCGCCACGAGGGCGTCGCCGACGACGAGGCGCTCGGGGTTGAAGTCGCCCTCGCGCGCCACGATGCCACCGCGGGCGGTGCGCACGCCCGAGCCGCGGGGCACGACCACGCTCTCCCCGTAGGAGTTGGTGGGGCCGACGACCGGCGCGTCGTCGAGCCGCAGCCGCATGCCCTCCAGGGACTCCCAGAAGTCGATGCCGTCGCGTGCGGGGTCGAAGGTCCCGCCCTCCTCGACCGATCCGGTGGCGTCGTCGTCGATGACCTCGCCCGGCGGCCGCAGCCCACCGGGGCCGACGAGGGCGGCGGCGGGCAGCGGCTGCGCGGTGGCGGTGGTCGTGACCACCGGGGAGGTGAGCTCGGTGGTGGTGAGGTTGGCCGACGAGGTGCCGCCCGCGCGGTACTCGGTGACGGTGCCGGTGACGGTGACGGCGTCGCCGACGGCCACGGTGGGCGCGGTGCCGGTGAAGACGAGGATCGCCTCGCTCGTGGCGGGGTCGGCGTCGGGGCTGGGGTCCTGCACCCAGAACCGGTTCGGGCCGACGGCGGTGACGACGCCCGGCACGTCGGCGACGAGGTCCCCGGCGTGCGGGGACAGGTGGGCGGCGCCCTGCACGTCGTGGATGCGCAGGCCGGCCACGGGGTCCGGCCCACCGCTGCCGGCCCCGCCACCGCCGGCGGGGGTGGGGGCGCCGGCGGTGAGGTCCGCGGCGTTGTCGTCGGTGTCGGCGCCGTTCGCGGCGCGCGCCACGGAGGTGGTGTTGGAGGCGGCCGGCGCGGGGGCGCCCTCGGCGTCGTTCGCGGTGCCGTAGCCGACGAGGTCGCGCACGCCGGGGGCGGCGGCGCAGGCGGTGGCGCAGCCCAGCGCGGTGGTGCTGGTGACGAGGGCGACCTTGCCGCTGGTGGCGCCCAGGGCGGTGCCGCCGGTGGCGTCGGCGGGCGGCAGCGGCGTCGTGCCGCCCGCGCCGCTGGCCTGCGCGACGAGGTAGCGGGCACCGGGTGCGACGGTGCCCGACAGCGGTGTGACCTGCCAGCTGGTGCCGCTCGCCGAGGCGTACTGCACGCTCCAGCCGCTCACGTCGACCGCCGTGGAGCCGGTGTTGACGAGCTCCACGAAGTCGGTGGTGTACGTGGCGCCGGAGTTGCCGCCCCCGCCGTAGACCTCGCTGATGACGAGACCGGGACCGGCGGCGGCGGCGGGTCCGGCCACCGCCGCCGCGCTCCCCGCCGCGAGGGCGAGGGCGAGGGCGGCGGCACCGGGACGGGGGGCGGGGAACGGCACGGGCACTCCTGGGGTGGGTCACCACGGTCGGCGGACCTGTGACGACTACCAGCAGGGCGCCCCCGCCGGGAACCCGCGGCACCGGTGCGGAGGAGGTGTTCACCGGGCGGTCACCGCCCGTCGGCTCCCGGGTCGCGCGTCAGGCGGTGACGGCGACCACCCCGAGGCTGCGGGTGGAGGTCAGGCGCCCGGTGGGGGCCCCGACGTAGCTGCCGGAGGTGGGGGCGACGTCGAGGTAGTCGCGGCCGGTGGCCACGACGACGTGGCCCGCTCCCGCCCGCCGGCCGTTGCAGGCGTCGAAGCCGAGGGCCACGGCGCCGTCGCCCTCGGGCACGACGACCTCCACCCACGCGTGGGTGCCGCCCTGACCGAGCAGGTGCCCGGAGACGTAGCGGGCGGGGACGCGCAGCAGGTGGCACAGGGCGAGGAGGACGTGCGCGAAGTCCTGGCAGACGCCCCGGCCCCCGGCCAGCGCCCGCGCCGCCGTGGTGCGCGTCGTGGTCGCCCCGTTCTCGTACACCAGCGCGCCGTGCACGGCGGCGCAGGCGCGCTCGGCGGTCTCGCGGGCGGGTTCACCGGGCCGGTGCAGCTGTCCGGCCCACTCCCGCAGCCGGTCGTCGGCGGCGGTCAGCGCGGTGGCCCGCAGCAGGCGGGGGTCGCGCAGCGCGGCGGCGGCCAGCACGGGAGGGCGGTCCGGCGCGAGGCGCTCCAGGAGGGCGGCGACGCGGAACTCGATGCTGCGCTCCACCCGCTCGGCGTGCACGTGCACGACGGTGGCGCCCGTGCCGGCGGCGGCCCCGGTGCGCACCCGGCGGCGGTGGGGGGCGCCGCGCACCTCGAACGCCCAGTGGCGGCGGTGGACGTCGCCGTGCCGCTGCGGGAGCACGACGACGAGGCGCTGGCGCAGCTCGTGGACGGGCTCGGCGTACTCGTAGCGGAACGTCTGCTCCAGCCGGTACGTCACGCGCCCGGCGGCCTCCAGGTCGCGCGCCGCGCATCCCAGCAGCGGTGCCGCCATCGCCTCCGCGGTGATCATGTCGCCTCCTCGCCGTGTCCCCCCGCCACCGTGGGCCCGCCGGGGCGCTCGTGCCCACCCGGGCAGATCGTCGGCGCGCCGCGTTTCCGGCGCGGGGCGGGCGGGTTCCGGTCGGGTGAAGCGCCGGCCGGCTCACCCCACGGGCACGGCGACCCCCTCGTGGAGGGTCCCGCTGACGCGCGGCGCCCCGGGCAGGTGGTAGGTGCGCAGCGCCCGGGCGTGCAGCCCCGCGGCGGCCAGCAGGGCGGGCACGTCCCGGTCGAGCACGCAGCCGGCGACGCGCCGGTGCAGGCCGCTGCCGCGGTGCTGCCGGCGGGCGACGCGCGTGTCCGGGGACAGGCCGTGCTCGACGAAGTGCAGGGTGCCGCCGGGGCGCAGCACCCGGGCCACCTCCCGCAGCGCCGCCACCGGGTCGGGGATGCCGCACAGCGTCCAGGTGCACAGCGCCGCGTCGAAGCGGCGGTCGGGCAGGTCGAGCCGCTGGGCGTCGTCGCCGGCGACCACGACGGGGACGGGTGAGGCGGCCCGCCGCGCCGCGGAGAGGGCCAGCGCCGTCCGGGACGGCTCCACCGCCCAGACGGCGCGCACGGCCGGCGGCAGGTGCGGGGTGTTGCGGCCGCTGCCGTAGCCGATCTCCAGGACGTCCCCGCGCAGGTCCGCGCACACCCTCGCGCGGACCTGGGACAGGGCGGGGGCGCGCATGGCGACGTCGAGCAGCCGGGGCCGGACCCGCTCGGCGAAGAGGTTCACGGGCGTCGATCGTGCTCCCCGCCGCCGGGCGCGGCAAGGGACCCGCCCACCGGAACAGACGGGCCCCGTGGGGCGCTGCACCCCTCGTGAAGCGCATCGGGTTCCTGTCCTTCGGCCACTGGCAGGCCGTCCCCGGCTCACAGGTGCGCACCGCCCGCGAGGCGCTGGTGCAGACGGTGGAACTGGCCGCGGCCGCCGAGGAGATCGGCATCGACGGCGCGTTCGTGCGGGTGCACCACTTCGCCCGCCAGCAGGCCGCGCCGTTCCCCGTGCTGGCGGCGATGGCCGCGCGCACCTCGCGCATCGAGCTGGGCACCGGCGTGATCGACATGCGCTACGAGAACCCGCTCTACATGGCGGAGGAGGCCGCGCAGACGGACCTGCTCAGCGGCGGTCGGCTGCAGCTCGGCGTCAGCCGCGGCTCACCGGAGACCGCGCTGCGCGGCTCGGAGGCGTTCGGGTACGTGCCCGCCGAGGGCAGCAGCGATGCCGACCTGGCCCGGCAGAAGACGGAGCTGTTCCGCGCCGCGATCTCCGGCGCCCGCCTCGTGGCCGGCGACCCGCGGATGACGGGGTCGAGCGCGCCGCTGGCGCTGCAGCCGCAGTCACCGGGGCTGGCCGACCGGATCTGGTGGGGGTCGGGAACCCGCGCGACGGCCCGCTGGGCGGCGGAGCAGGGCATGAACCTCATGAGCTCCACGCTGCTCACCGAGGACACCGGGGTGCCGTTCGACGAGCTGCAGGCAGAGCAGATCGCCGTGTTCCGCGAGGCGTGGGCACAGGCCGGCTGGGAGCGCGAACCGCGGGTCTCGGTGAGCCGCAGCGTGCTGCCGATCACCACCGACGTGGACCGCGCCCTCTTCGGCGGCCGCGCCGAGCGGGACTCCGCCGACCAGGTCGGCCACCTCGACGGGACGATGGCCCGGTTCGGGCGCGGCTACGTCGGCGAACCCGACGTCATCGCGGCGGAGCTGGCCCGCGACGCTGCGGTGCGGGAGGCGGACACGCTGCTGCTCACGGTGCCCAACCAGCTGGGGGTGGACCACAACGCCCACCTGCTGCAGGCGATAGCCCACCACGTGGCGCCCGCGCTGGGCTGGAGCCCGGCGGTGGTCCCCTCCTGAGGTGACCACCGCTCGGCCCGCGCGGGAGATCACCCGACGGGCAGCACCACCCGCTCGGGCTGCCCGGCGACGACCGCGGCCAGCAGGTCCAGGGCCCGGTCGACGGGTTCGAGGTCGGCCGGCAGGTTGAGGAAGCCGTGCAGCAGCCCGCGCGCCAGCACCTGCCGCACGTCGACGCCGGCGCGGGCCAGCTGCGCGGCGAAGGCCTCCCCGGAGGTGCGCAGGTCGTCGTACTCGGCGTTGAGCAGCAGCACCGGGCACAGCCCGGCGAGGTCCGCGGAAGCCGGCATCGCATAACCGTCGGCGCGGCCGACCGGGCCACCGAGGTAGTTCTCGGTGGTCCCCCGGCGCTCCTCGGGCGGGAAGCGCAGCAGCGCCGGCACCTCGGCCATGAGGGCGTCCAGCTCGTCGCGGGCGGGCGGCAGCACAGCGTGGGCCACGGCGTAGACGAGGACCAGGTTCGCCGGCAGCCAGCCGTCGTCGTCGCGCAGCCGCAGCGCCGCTCCGGCGGCGAGGTTGCCCCCGGCGCTGGCACCGCCCACGGAGATCCGCGACGGGTCCACACCGAGCGCGTCGGCACCGTCGCGGACCCAGCGGACGGCGGCCACGACGTCGTCGTGCGGCACCGGGTAGGTCACCCCGCCCACGGCGAGGCGGTAGTCGACGCTGACGACGACCGCCCCGGCGCGCGCGGCGACCTGCCGGGCGGTCCAGTCCGCCTCGTGCATGTCCAGGTCGCCCATCCGGAACGCCCCGCCGTGCATCCACACCAGGCAGGGGCGGGCGGTCCCGGCCTCGTCGGGTTCGTAGACCCGCACCGGCACCGGCCCGTGCGGCCCGGGCACCTCGGCGGTGCGGGTGGCGACCGCCGGGGGCGGGGTCACCACGTCGTGGGACTCGAACTCCTCCAGCCGGCGGCGCAGGGCGGGGTCGCCGAACGCCTCCGGGAAGGAGGTGATGCCCTCCAGCAGGTGGAACCTGGAGGCGATGGCGGGGTGGACGGGCACGGGTCGCTCCTGGGGTCGGGTCGTCAGGCGGGTGCGGGGGTCCTGGTGCTCGCGGTGTGGGTGCCCGCGCCGAGTTCCTCGTCGGGCCGGCCGGGCAGGCGCAGCAGCGCGCTGGTGCCTGCGGGCACCTCGACCTCGACGGTGAGCTCGCCATCCTGGTCCAGCTGCCAGGACACCGCCAGGTGCCCGTGCGGGGTGTCCAGCGCACCCTTGGCCCAGGTGATCCCACCCCCGGGTTGCGGGGCGACGAGCGCGCGGGCGTAGCCGGGTTCCAGCGCCGCGATGCCGGCGACGGTGCGGTGCATCCAGTCGGCCACCGCGCCGAGGGCGTAGTGGTTGAAGCTGGTCATCTCCCCCGGGTTGATCGAGCCGTCGGGCAGCATGGAGTCCCACCGCTCCCAGATGGTGGTGGCCCCCATCGTCACCGGGTAGAGCCAGGAGGGGCACTGCGTCTGCAGCAGCAACCGGTAGGCGGTGTCCAGGTGCCCGGTGCGGGTCAGGGCGTCGGTCACGTACGGGGTGCCGGCGAAACCGGTGGCGATCCGGTGCCCACCCTCGGCCACCAGCTGCGCCAGCCGGTCCCCGGCCCGCTGCACGTCGCCGTCCAGCAGGCCGAACTCGATCGCCAGCGCGTACACCGTCGGGCAGTCGCTGTGCACCCGGCCGTCGGCGTCCACGTACGCCTCGCGGAAGGCCGTGCCGATCCGCTCGGCCAGCGCGCCCCAGCGGGCGGCGTCGGCGTCCTCCCCCAGCACGGCGGCGGCCTCGGCGAGGGTGTGCGCGGAGCGGTACGCGCAGGCGGTGGCGACGACGCCGTTGTCGGCCTTGGCCTTGAACGGCGCGTCCGGCGGGGCGGTCGGGTCCAGCCAGTCCCCGAACTGGAACCCGGTGTCCCACAGGCCGGTGTCCGACAGCAGGCCCTCGACGCGGTCGACGTGCGCGCTCATCGACGGGTACGCCTGCCGCAGCACGGCGGGGTCGCCGTGCGCCTGCCACAGCGCCCACGGCACCCACACGGCGGCGTCGCTCCACACCGCCGCGGTCTCCGGCTCCCCGAACTCCGGCGGGTGCGGGACGTACTTGAGGACGTCGGGCACCACGAACGGCACCTTGCCCGCGGCGGCCGCCTGCTCGGCGGCGAGGTCGGCCAGCCAGTCCCGCAGCAGGTCCGAGACGTCGTAGAGGTAGGCGGCGGTGGGCGCGAACACCGCGAGGTCACCGGTCCAGCCCAGGCGCTCGTCGCGCTGGGGGCAGTCCGTCGGCACGTCGACGAAGTTGCCCCTGAGTCCCCACACCACGTTGCTATGCAGCTGGTTCAGCAGCTCGTCGGAGCACTCGAACGTCCCCGTCCGGCGCAGCTGCGAGTGCACCACCACCGCCTCGACGTCCTCGGCCGCCAGCTCCCCCGGCCAGCCGGTGACCTCCGCGTAGCGGAACCCGTGGAACGTGAGGGTGGGCTCCAGCACGTCGTCGCCGCCGGAGAGGATCCAGCGGTCGGTGGCCCGCGCGGTGCGCAGCGGGCGCACCCCCAGCTCCCCGTCCTCCAGCACCTCGGCGTGGCGGACGACCACCTCCGCGCCCGCCTCGCCGCGCACCCGCAACCGCAACCGCCCCACGAGGTTCTGCCCGAAGTCCAGGATCGTCCGGCCCGACGGGGAGGTGAGGACCTGCTGCACCCCCAGCACCTCCTGCCGGCGCACGGGCGGTGCCAGGCGCGGGACCAGCCGCGCGGTGTCGAGGTCGACCTCCCGCACCCCGCCCCAGCCCTCCTCGGAGCCGGCCGTCGTCGCCCACGCCGGGTCCAGCAGCCGCAGGTCGGTGGTCTGGCCGTCGTAGAGGTCGTCGGCCAGCACCGCCGAGGCGTGCGAGCGCCACGAGCCGTCGGTGGCCACCACCTGCACGTGGCCGTCGCCGAACTCCACCTCCAGCTGCGCGAACCCGGCGGGGGCGTCGGCGTAGTAGGCGCGCTCGCCGCTCCAGGTGAGCCGGCCCGCCGCCCAGCCGTTGCCGAGGGCCAGGCCGAGGACGGACTCCGCCCCCGGCGCGGCCAGCAGCTGCGTGACGTCGTGGCTGCGGTAGCGCAGCCGCCACTCGTAGCTGCTCCACCCCGGCGCCAGCACGTCGTCGGAGACGGGCGCACCGTCCAGGAACGCCTCGACGAGCCCGAGCCCCGTCACGTGCAGCACGGCGCGGCGCACCGGGCCGTGGCCGGCCTCGACGGTGAAGCGGGTGCGCAGCAGCGGCGCGTTCGGTGCGCTCTCGGCGGCGATCATGCGTGCCTGCCAGGGTGCGGTCACGAGTTTCCTCCCAGGGGGTTAGGGCCTCGGGGCTCAGAGCCCGAGGGCGGCGCCGTTCGTCCGCGCGATCTCCCCGAGGCGGTGTGCGCTCGGCTTGGGGGTGCGCTGCTGGGTCTCGCGGTCCACGGCGATCAGCCCGAACGTCGGCCGGTACCCGAAGATCCACTCGAAGTTGTCGAACGCGGTCCAGGCGATGTAGCCGCGCACGTCGACGCCGTCGCGCAGGCAGGCGGCCACCCCGCGCAGCGCCCGCTCGAGGTAGTCGACGCGCTGGGTGTCGTCGGCCGTGGCCAGCCCGTTCTCGGTGACCAGCACGGGCACCTGCGCGACGGCGGCGGCCTGCCGGACGGTGGCCTCCAGCGCCTCGGGGTAGATCTCCTCCCCCAGCTGGTTCACCGGGGCCCCCTCGGGGGCCGGCAGCAGCCCGTCGGGGCCGAAGACGTGGCGCCCGTAGGTCTGCACGCCGACGAAGTCGTCACCGCGGGAGGCCTCCAGGAACCGCTCGTTGACGTGGCGGCGAACCCGGTCCGCCACCTCCTCCCCGCCCGGCCCGGCCTGCACGTCGGTGTTCGCCAGGGTCCAGCCGACGGGGAACCGCCCGCCCGCGGACCTGATCGCCTCGGTGCCGGCGCGGTGGGCGGCGAGCTTGACGTCGAACGCCTCGTCGGAGGCGGTGAACTGGAAGGGCGCCACCCGCTCGGCCTCGATGCCCAGGGCGTCGGCGGCCGCCGCCCACATCGGGAACTTCGCGCGCAGCTCCCGCGGCTGCCCGCCGATGCCCATGGTGACGAGCAGGTCGGGCAGGTTCGGCTCGTTGAGGGTGCACGCGGCGCCGACGAGGTCGCCGAGGTGGCGGGTGACGCGCTCGCAGTAGCGGGCGAAGCGGGCGGGGGTGCGCTCGTCCTCCCAGCCGCCGGCGGCCAGCAGCCAGCGCGGGGAGGTGAAGTGGTGGTACGTCACCACCGGGGTCAGGCCGTGCTCGTGGCAGGTGAGCAGCACGCGGCGGTAGTGCTCCAGCGCCGCGAGGGAGAACTCCCCCTCCGCCGGCTCGATGCGCGACCACTCCAGGGAGAGCCGGTAGGTGGTCAGGCCGAGGGAGGCCAGCAGCGCGATGTCCTCCCGGTAGCGGTGGTAGTGGTCGACCGCGTCGCCGGAGGGCTCGGCGAAGATGGTCTCGGGCAGGTGCTCCAGGAACCAGACGTCGTTGTTGCTGTTGCCGCCCTCGACCTGGTGGGAGGCGGTCGCCGCCCCCCAGAGGAAACCGGCGGGGAAGGTGGCGGGGGTGCTGTTCGAGGTCATGGTGCGGGCTCCTGGATGTGCGACCGGTCGGGGGTTCTCGCCGACGTCGGGGTTCAGCGGACCTTGCGGATGGGGAGGATGAGCAGCGCCCCGACGAGGGCGGCGGCGGCGCCGCAGAGGAAGAGGGCGTCGAAGTTCTTCGGGTTCTCCGCGCTGGCGCCGAGGGCGAGCAGGGCCGGGGCGGCGGCGGAGACGATGAACGTCGGCAGGTTGTTCGCCAGGTTCATGATGCCGATGTCCTTGGCGGGGTTGTCGGGGTCGGGCAGCACCTGGGTGACGAGGGCGAGGTCGACGGCGAAGTAGATGCCCTGGCCGACGGCGACGACCGCGGTGGCGAGCAGGTACTCGCCGAAGGAGTCCACCCGGGTGACGAGCACCAGGCCGAGGGCGAGCACGGCGGCGGAGACGCCGACGAACGGCTTGCGGCGCCCGATGCGGTCGGAGAGCTTGCCGGCCAGCGGGGCCAGGACCAAGGAGACGGCGTTGACGACGAGGACCGTGGCGAGGACGGAGGCGGCGATCGCGGCGCCGTCGACGTGCAGGCCCATGAGCAGGTAGAAGACCTGGTAGGCGTTGAGGGCGCCGACGCCGCAGAACACCAGCAGCCGGCTCGTCCAGGCCAGCCCGAAGTCGGGGTGGCGCAGCGGGTTCACCCAGAATGTGCCGAAGGCGGCGCGCAGGTCCAGGGGCTCGCGCTCGGCGCCGGTGGAGGGCGCCTCGCGCAGGGTGAGGGCCATGGCGAGGACGCCGACGGCCCCCACAGCGGCCGGCAGCAGGATCTGCGCGGTCAGCGAGGTGTGCACGAGCTGGCCGATGCCCAGGCCGACGAGGGCGCCGAGACCGGTGCTGAGGCTGACGATCGCGGAGGCGGGGCCGCGCCGGTCCGGCGGCAGCTGGTCGGCGACCACGGAGGTCACCGCCATGACCACCGCGCCGGTGCCCAGGGTGGTGACGAGGCCGGCGAGGGTGAGGAGCGCGGTGCTGTCCGCCAGGACCATCAGGACCGCGCCGGCGAGGATCGCTGCGGCCCCGAGCAGCAGGTAGGGGCGGCGGCGGCCGAGCGCGGAGCGGGTGCGGTCGCTGAGGCGGCCCAGGACGGGGAAGGCCAGGAGGGTGAACAGGCCCTGCGCGCCCGTCACGACGGACAGCACGGTGGTGCCGTCGGCGGGGTCGATCGCGTTGGCCTTGAGCGAGGCGGTGAGCAGCGCCGGGGTCATCAGCGCCACGGCACCACCGATCGCACCGACGGCGAGCAGGGGCAGGAAGCCGCGCTGGAGGGCGGGCCGGTCGGCGGTGAGCTGCGCAGCACCCTCGGGCACGGCGGCCTGCGGCGCGGTGACCGGCGGGGCGGGGATCGGTTCAGCAGCCATCGAAGCGTCCTTGCTCGAGGGGAGGAGTGGGGTGGGCCGACGGGTGCGGCCCGGCTCACGACGCTAACCAACCTTTACCGGTGTGGTCAAGGTTGGCTGCTGTACCGTCACCCCTCGGCGGCCGATCCACAGGCCGCACCCAGCTCCGCACGGCAGGACGGGAGGACCGATGCCCGGGGCAGACCGGCCGGCGAGGGGTGCGCGCGGCCCCTACGCCAACGGCGAGCGCCGCCGGGCGGAGATCGTCGACGCGGCGATGGCCGTCTTCGCGGAGCAGGGCTACGAGCGCACCTCGCTGCGCGACATCGCCGAGCGCGCCGGCACCAGCCACGCCAGCCTCATCCACCACTTCGGCTCCAAGGCCGTCCTGCTCCGGCAGGTCCTGCAGCGGCGCGCGGAGCTGGATCGCCCCGTGCGCGCGGAGGCGGTGCGCACGGCGGGCCTGCTCGACGCGGCCGTGGAGATGATGCACCGCAACGCCCGGGTCCCCGGCCTCATCCAGCTCGACGCCACCCTCACCGTCGAGGCCCTCGACCCCGCCCACCCTGCGCACGAGTTCTTCCGGCAGGTCTACGACGACTTCGCCGCCGAGGTCCTGCCCGAGCTGGAGCGCGAGCGCGACGCCGGCCGGATCCGCACCGACCTGCCGCTGCCGCTCGTGGCCCGGCAGTTCGTGGCGCTCATCCAGGGCGTGCAGATCCAGTGGCTCTACGACCCCGGCGTCGACATGGCCGAGCACGTGCGCGTCTGGCTGGAGCTGCTCCGGCCGGCCCGGGGCTGATCCCGGCCACCCACCCCCGCGCGCCACCGCGCGTCGCTACCCTCGGTCACGACGCGCCGGCGGGAGGGGACGAGATGACCGAGCAGGGCCCCCCGCACGTCGCGGTGGTCGGGGCGAGCTTCGCCGGGTTGTTCACCGCCGCGGCGGCCGCGGCGGCGGGGTGCCGCGTCACCGTCGTGGAGCGCGACGAGCTGCCCGAGGTCCCCGGTCCCCGCCCGGGGGTGGCCCAGGGCGCGCAACCGCACATCGTCGTCCAGCGCGGCCTGCGCGCCGCCGGGCAGCTGCTGCCCGGCCTGGAGGACGACCTCCTCGCCCGCGGCGCCGTCCGCATCGACACCGGCCGGCTGCCGTGGCTGGGCCCGCACGGCTGGTCCCCGATCGGCGACCACGGCTACGACATCCTGTCCCTGACCCGCCCGGCCCTGGAGGACGCGGTGCGCCGCCGCGTCGAGCGGCTGCCCGGCGTCGGGCTGCGCACCCGCACCCGCGCCGTCGCCCTGCAGCGGCGGGGCACCGGCTGGCGGCTGGAGGTGGCCGAGGGCGCGGCCGTGGACGCCGACGTCCTGCACGACGCCGCCGGGCGCGGTTCCCGGCTGCCGCGGTGGCTGGCGCAGCTCGGCGTGGCACCCGCCCGCGTGGACCGGGTGGACGCCCGGATCGGGTACGCCACCCGCCGCTACCGCGGCCGCGGCGGCAGCGGCCTCGTCGTGCAGAGCCACCCCGCCGCACCGCGCGGCGGCCTCGTGCTGCCCGTGGAGGACGGCGGGTGGCTCGTCACCGCCGTCGGGGTGGGCGAGGACCGCCCACCGCGCGGGGCCGCGGGTTTCGAGGAGTTCCTCTCCTCGCTGCGCGACCCCGCGGCGGCGGAGATGGTGCGGTGCTGGGAGCCGGTCGGCGACGTCGTCGTGCACCGGCAGACCGCCAACGTGCGGCACCGCTACGAGGCGGTGCCCGACTGGCCGGCCGGGCTGCTGGCCGTCGGCGACGCCCTCTGCGCGTTCGACCCCGTCTACGGGCAGGGCATCACCGTCGCCGCCTGCCAGGCGGTCGCGGCCGGCCGCCGGCTCGGGCGCCGGCCCGACGAGCGCGCCACCCGGCGGCTGCAGCGCACCCTGTCCCGGGTGGCGGACCTGCCGTGGTCCATCGCCACCGGCGCCGACCTGGCCTACCCCACGACCGGGGGCACGCGCACGCGCTCGCAGGTGCTGTTCGGCGCGTGGGCCGGCGAGGTGAACCGTCTCGGCACCCGCGGCGACCTGCGCGCGGCGCGGGTGCTGGCGCGCACCTACCACCTGGTGGGTTCACCGCTGGGCCTGCTGCACCCCGCGCTGGTGACCGCCGCGGTGCGGGGCCGGCTGCGCGGCCACCCGGCGCCCGCCCCCCGCCCGGACGCGCTGCGCAGCAGCACCAGCGCGCACCCCAGCGCCAGCGCGCAGAGCAGCACCACGAACCCGGCCACCGCCGGCCAGCCCGCCGCGGTGAACACCGCGCTGCCCGCCCAGCCGAGCCCGCTGGAACCGGCGTAGTACGCCAGCGTGTAGAGCGCCGAGGCCTGCGCCCGCCCCGTCCGCGCCCGGCCCCCCGTCCAGCCCGAGGCGATCGCGTGGGCGGCGAAGAACCCCGCCGTGAACAGCAGCAGCCCCGCGACGACCGCGGGCAGCGAGGCGCTCGCCGTGACGAGGACCCCCGCGGCCATCGCGGCCGTCGCGGTCAGCAGCACCGGCAGCCGCCCCCAGCGCTCCGCGGCCCGGCCCGCCACCGCCGAGCTCACCGTCCCGGCGAGGTAGCCGGTGAAGAGCAGGCCCACGACCGTCTGCGACACCCCGAACGGCTCGGCCAGCAGCCGGAACCCCAGGACGTTGTAGACGGTGGAGAACGCCCCCATGAGCAGCAACCCCTGCGCGTAGAGGGCGAGCAAACCGGGGTCGGCCAGCGCCGCCCGCAGCCGGGGACCGGACCGCCCGGCGCGCGGGGCCCGGCGGAACCCCCGCGACGGCGGCACGACCAGCAGGAACACCACCGAGGCCAGCACCCCCAGGACGCCCACGGCGAGCACCCCGGCGCGCCAGCCCGCGACGTCGGCCACCGCGCTGGACACCAGCCGCCCCAGCAGGCCGCCGATCGTGGTGCCCGAGACGTAGGCGGCCGCGGCCCGGGTGACGTCGGCGGCGCGCACCTCCTCCGCCACGTAGGCGACGGCGACGGCGGGCAACCCGCCGAGGGCGGCCCCCTGCAGCGCGCGCAGCGGCAGCAGCAGGCCGAGGCCGCCCGCGGCGGGGACGGCCAGGCCCAGGGCGGAGGCCAGCAGCACCGAGGCCGCCATCACCCGCACCCGCCCGAACCGGTCCGCCAGCGCGCTCCAGCCCAGCACCGACAGGGCCAGCGCCCCGGTGGCGACCGACACCCCGAGGGCCGCGCGCGCCGGGTCGACGCGCAGGCCGCCGGCCAGCGCGGGCAGCACCGCCTGCACGGAGTACAACTGGGCGAACGTCGCGACGCCGGCGGCGAAGAGGGCCACGACGGTGCGGCGGTAGCCGCGCCCGCCGCGGGCGTGACCGGTGAAGGGCTCCCCCGCCCCCGTCGCCCGCCCGGCACGTGCCTGGTCCTCCGTCATGCCGGCGACCGTAGGCAGGCGCCGCTTCATGCGTCCAATGCATCGGTGCGCACGGACCGATGCACCTGCGCATGGACGTCGCTCCCCCGTCGTGACACCCTCGCCGGGTGGCCGAACCGGTCGAGACCCCCGAGGGCGCGCTGCACGCCCTCGCCGGGCCGCTGCGCGTCCTCAGCGCCGTCGCCGAGCACGGCCACGTCACCCGCGCCGCCGAAGCCCTCCGCCTGCCGCAACCCACGGTGAGCCGCGCCCTGGCCCGGCTGCAGTCCGCCGTCGGGGTCCCGCTGCTGACCCGCACCGGCCGGGGCATCGCGCTCACCCCCGCCGGGCGCACCCTCGCCGCCGCCGCCCGCCGCGGCCTCGACGAGGTGGCCGCCGGTCTCGCCCTCGTCGCCGACACCGCCTCCCCCACCAGCGGCCGGGTCGGGCTGGCGTTCCTGCACACGATGGGCGCCGAAGCGGTGCCGGCCCTCGTCAGCGCCTTCCGCACCGAGCACACCGGGCTGCGGTTCTCCCTCGTGCAGGGCAGCGCCGACGCGGTGCTCGCGCGGCTGGAGGCCGGTGACGTCGACCTGGTGCTCACCTCCCCGCTGCCGCAGCGGCCCCGGCTGGTGGCGCACGCGCTCGCCGAGCAGCCCCTGGTGCTGGTGCTGCCCGCCGGGCACCGCCTCGCCCGCCGCACCGCCGTCCGGCTCGTGGAGGTCCGCGACGAACCGTTCGTGGGGTTCGAGGAGGGCTACGGCATGCGCGGCATCACCGAGCGGCTCTGCGCCGCGGCGGGTTTCGCGCCGCGGCTGGCGTTCGAGGGGCAGGACGCCGGGACGGTGCGCGGGCTGGTGGCCGCCGGGCTCGGGGTGGCGGTGCTGCCGCGGGTGCCGGGGAGCCCACCGGCCGGGGTGGTGGAGCGGGAGCTGCGCGGGCCGGCGGCCGCCCGCACCGTCGGGCTGGTGTGGCGGGACGCGCCGCTGCCCGGGCCGGCGCGGCTGTTCCGGGACTTCGTGCTGGCGCGCGAGGACCCGCTGGGGGTGGGGCGGTGAGCAGCGCACCACGAGGTCGGGCCGGGAAACCCACGCCCCGGCCCGACCTCGTGGTGGGACCACCGGGCCGGGCGACGGGCTCAGCGCCGCGTCCTCGGATCGTGCGCGGGGTCGGCGTACGCGGGAGGGCAGCCGCCGCGGAGGGCCTGGGGGCGCAGTTCGTGGTGCCAGGGCTCGTTGCGGTAGACCTGGCACAGGCCGTAGCGGGCGCCGCGTTCCGACAGCCACGCCGCGGCACCGGGTCCCCCGATGTCGGCCGCGTCCCCGGACACGTGCGCGGACGTGTCCGGGGTGGCGACCCAGCGGGCGGCCTCCTCCGGCGAGCCGTACCGGGAGACCGCCTCGGCGAGGAGCTGCTCCTGGTAGCGGGCCGAGCGCCACCCGCTGTTGACGACGAACGCGATGCCCTCGTCGGCGGCGTCCGCGGCCGCGTCGCGCAGGGCCCGCAGCAGAGCGGGGTCCAGGTTCGCCACGCCGGGGTACCCGTCGTCGAACGGGGTCACGCCGTCGGGGAGCACGCCGTCGTCCGCGGTGGCGGCCCGGCCGGCCCCGGTGGTCGCACCGCCGCGGTCGTCGCGGGGGCTCGGGGCGGACACGCCCACCGGTGACGACGGCGCCTGACGGGTGGAGACCGCGATCACCGCGGCGGCGAGGAGGACCAGGGCGGTGGCGGTGGCGGTGAACCCGAGCGTCCCGGGGTGCTTCGGTCGTGTCGCCGTGGTCTGCGTCATGCCCCCAGTCGAGGCGGCGCCGCGTCGTCAGCGCGTATGGGGTTTTCCATACGTCCACGACATGCCCCGCGCGTAGCATGGCGGTCGTGCGCGTGCTGGTCGTCGAGGACGAGCCCTTCATGGCGGAGGCCATCCGCGACGGGCTGCGCCTGGAGGCCATCGCGGCCGACATCGCCGGTGACGGCGACACCGCCCTGGAACTGCTGGACGTCAACGCCTACGACGCCGCCGTCCTCGACCGCGACATCCCGGGCCCCTCCGGTGACGAGGTCGCCGCGAGCATCGTCGCCGCCGGCAGCGGCACGCCGATCCTGATGCTCACCGCCGCCGACCGGCTCGACGACAAGGCGTCCGGGTTCGGGCTCGGCGCCGACGACTACCTCACCAAGCCGTTCGACCTGCGGGAACTCGTGCTCAGGCTCCGGGCGCTGGACCGCAGGCGCGCCCACCACAGGCCGCCCGTGCACGAGATCGCCGGCCTGCGGCTGGACCCGTTCCGCCGCGAGGTCCACCGCGACGGGCGCTACGTCGCGCTGACCAGGAAGCAGTTCGCCGTGCTGGAGGTCCTCGTCACCGCCCGGGGCGGTGTCGTCAGCGCCGAGGAACTCCTGGAGCGGGCCTGGGACGAGAACGCCGACCCGTTCACCAACGCCGTGCGCATCACGGTCTCGGCCCTGCGCAAGCGGCTCGGCGAACCCTGGCTGATCGCCACGGTGCCCGGCGTGGGCTACCGCATCGACGCGGGGATCGACGCGGGGACCGACGCGGGGACCGACGCGGGGCCGGACGCCGGGGGTGGCGGAGGCGGGCGTGGATAGGGCCCCCGGCCCGAGCGTCCGCCTGAAACTCACCCTCAGCTACGCCGGTTTCCTCCTGCTGGCCGGTGCCCTGCTGCTCGCGGTCGTGTGGGTGTTCCTGCTGCGCTACGTGCCCGATGCCGTGCTCGGCACCTCCGGCCCCCGCGGGCCCGACCCCGGCCTCTTCATCCCCAACCGGTCCGACCTCCAGCGCGCTTTCGCACCGAGGGCGGCCGTGGCGATGGTGTTCCTGCTGGTGTTCGGCCTCGTGGGGGGCTGGGTCCTCGCCGGCCGGATGCTCGCCCCCCTGGCGCGCATCACCGACGCCACGCGCACGGCCGCGACGGGCTCGCTGTCGCACCGGATCCGGCTCGAGGGCCGCGGGGACGAGTTCCGCGAGCTCGCCGACGCCTTCGACGCCATGCTCGCCCGCCTCGAGGCGCACGTCGCCCAGCAGCGCAGGTTCGCGGCCAACGCCTCCCACGAACTGAGGACGCCGCTGGCGATCACGCGGACTCTCCTCGACGTGGCCCGCGACGACCCGGACCGCGACGGCGGCGAGCTGGACGAACGCCTCCGCGCCGTCAACACCCGGGCGATCGAGCTCACCGAGGCGCTGCTCCTGCTCAGCCGCGCCGAGGGGCGCTCCTTCACCCGCGAGCAGGTCGACCTGTCCCTGGTGGCGGAGGAGGCCGCCGAGACGCTCCTGCCCCTGGCGGAGCAGCGCCGCGTCACCGTCGAGACCTCCGGCGAGATCACCCCGACCACCGGCTCGCACGCGCTCCTGCTGCAGATGACCACGAACCTGGTGCACAACGCGATCGTCCACAACCTCCCCGAGCGCGGCACCGTCCGGGTCACCGCCGGCGCCCACCGCGGATCGGCGGTGCTCACCGTCGAGAACACCGGCGAGGAACTGACCCCGGAGCTGACGGCGACGCTCACCGAGCCGTTCCAGCGCGGCCCCGAACGCGTCCGCAGCAGCCACGAAGGCGTCGGTCTCGGTCTGGCGATCGTCGAGAGCATCGCCCGGGCGCACGAGGGAGGGCTCACCCTCACCCCGCGGGCCGCCGGCGGCCTGCGCGTCACGGTGCGGCTGCCCGCCGCCCGGTGAGCGCCGGCCGGCCCCGGTCAACCGGGGATCACGCGGTCGCGACCACCGGTCGCCCACCGGGTTGCGTGCGCACGCAACCCTTGCCGGCGGCCTTCGCCGCGTACATCGCCGCGTCGGCGCGGCGCAGCAGGGCGTCGGCCGTCCCACCCGCGCCGTCCGAGGAGTGCGCCACGCCCACGCTGGCGCCGATCCGCGCCCGCTCGCCGCCGATGCGGACCGGGGCGCCGAGGGCCTCCACCACCCGGCGGCCCGCGGCGGCGGCGCTCGCGGCGTCGGTGGCGGGCAGCAGCACGGCGAACTCGTCACCGCCGAGGCGGGCGCAGACGTCGGCGTCCCGCAGGACGTGGCGCAGCCGGGCGGCGACCGTGCGCAGCAGCGCGTCACCCGCCGCGTGGCCCATCCCGTCGTTGACGGCCTTGAAACCGTCGAGGTCGACGAACAGCAGCGCGCACCCCACCGAGTGCGGGTCGGCGAGCTCGGCCGCCACCGCCTCCCCGAACGCGGCGCGGTTCGGCAGCCCGGTGAGCGCGTCGGTGCGGGCCTGCGCACGCAGCGCGTCGCGGGCCTCGGCGTTGCGCAGGGCCAGCACCACCTGGTGCACGACGGCCCGGGCGCCGTCCACGCCCGCCTCCACGGCGCGGCGCGGACCGGCCACGACGAGCCAGGCGTCCCCGGCGAAACCGGGCAGCCGCAGGCACCCCCAGCCCCCGCCGCCGTCGACGAGGACCGCACCCTCCGCCGGAACGCCGCCGACCGGACCGGCACCGCTGCCCACGTCCACCGCGGGGCCGCAGGAGCGCACCGGCCGCAGCGCGTCGCCCTCGGACGCCACCACGACGAGCGAGAGGCCCGGGGTCGTCGCGCAGAGGTCCTCCAGGGCGCTCCACGCCAGGGCGTGGATCCGGGCGGTGTCCGCGGCGGACAGCAGGTCGGCCCCCAGCACGGCGACGACCGCCTCGCGCCGGGCCGCCTCGTCGCGCCCGCGCAGGCCGCTGAGCAGGGCGCGGATGACGCAGACGTTGAGCACCAGCATCGGGAACCCGCTGAAGAGGGCAGCCGGGTCGTACGAGGTGCCGGCGGGGTGGAGCCGCTCCCACAGCAGCAGCCCGGTGCTGAGGGCGACCATGACGAGCCCGACGCGGACGAAGGCGCGCACCGTCGAGCCGTACATCGAGCGGAACCACAGCGAGGAGAACGCGACGCTCAGCACCGACGTGGGCACCGGGCACAGCGACACCAGCACCACGAGGAGCGCGCCCTCCAGCACGTCCACGGGCCACGGCGTCGCCCGACCGGCCTGGGTGCGCCACCACGAACCGGCCAGCACCGCACCGACGCCGAGCGCGAGCGCGGTGTGCGCAACGGACGCCAGGACCGCCACGGGGGTCGTGACGACCAGCAGGGAGGCGAGGACGCAGACCAGGAAGAGGCTGCGCGTGCGCCCGACGCTGTCCTGCCGCTGCGCTCCGCGGTCCACCGGCACCGCCCCACCACCTCCCCCGTCGCTCCCGACCGCCGGCCGGCGGTCGGGGAGTGGATCGTCAGGGTCGCGGAACCGCTCGATCACCCGTGCGGGTGAGGCACCGGCCGCCGCAGGGGGCCGGGGTAGCCTCCGGGCGCGGCGACCACGCCGCAGCCGCTCCGACTCCGACTCCGACTCCGACTTGGGAAGCACCGATGCCGCACGCCCCCGACGCCACCGGTCCCCTCTTCGACTTCCGCTCCGCCGCCGGCCTGCCCGTGCCGGTCCTCACCACGGCCGACGCCGAGGCGATCGCCGCGGAGCACGTCGGGCTGCGGGCGCGGGCGGCATCCCTGGGCAGCCAGCAGGACGCGAACTTCCTGCTCACCACCCCCGACGGCGACGCCGTCCTCGGCGTGCTGAAGGTGACCAACCCCGCGTTCGGCCCGCTCGACGTGGCCGCCCAGACCGCGGCGGCCGAGCACCTGGCGGCCCGGGACCCGCTGCTGCGCGTGGCCACCGCGCTGCCCGGCCCCGACGGCGACCCGCAGCGGCTGGTGCGGCTGCCCTCCGGCGAGCGGGCCGTGGTGCGGCTGCTGCGCCACCTGCCCGGCGGCACCCTCAGCGGCTCGGGGTACCTGTCGCCGCGGGTCGTCGCGGCGCTGGGGGACGTGGCCGGGCGGGTGTCGGTGGCGCTGGCCGACTTCGAGCACCCCGGTCTGCGGCACGTCCTGCAGTGGGACCTGCAGCACGCCGCGCAGGTCGTGGAGCAGCTGGCCCACCACGTCGGGGACCCGGTGCTGCGCGAGCGGATCACCGACGCGGCGCGCAGCGCACAGGCCGTCGTCGAGCGGGTGGCGGCGGACCTGCCGCGGCAGGCGGTGCACGGCGACCTCACCGACGACAACGTCGTCTGCACCAGCCCCGGCCCCGGCGGGGTGCGGCTGCCCGACGGGGTCCTCGACCTCGGGGACGTCACGGCGAGCTGGGCGGTCGCCGAGCTCGCCGTGACGCTGTCCTCGCTGCTGCACCACGACGGGTCGGGCGCGCCGGCGGTGCTGCCGGCGGTCGCGGCGTTCCACGCCCGGCGCCCGCTGGCCGGGGCGGAGGTCGAGGCGCTGTGGCCGCTGGTGGTGCTGCGCGCCGCGGTGCTCGTCGTCAGCTCCCACCAGCAGCTCGCCCTCGACGCCGCCGAGGGGCGCGGCAACGACTACGTGGCGGCGAACCTCGCCCACGAGGAGGCGGTGTTCGAGGCGGCGTGCGCGCTGCCGGCGGCGGTGGTGACCGCCCTGGTGCGCGCCCACCTCGGGCTGCCCGCGGTGAGCGCCGGCCCACCCGCCGACGCCACCCCGCTCGCCGCGGGCGCGGACCCGGTGGTGCTGGACCTGTCGTGGGCGGCCGACGCCCTCGACGGCGGGGCGTGGCTGGAGCCCGGGACCGAGGACGCGCTGGCGGCCCACGCCCTGGACGCCGGGGCGGCGCTGGTCGTCACCGCGTTCGGCGAGGCGCGGCTGACCCGCACCGCGCTGCGCTCGGCGACGGCGCCGGCGGTGGTGGCCACCGGCGTCGGAGGGGTTTCGGGCACCCGGTGAGCACCCCACCACCCGCCCCGGCGCGC
>NZ_BAABIL010000255.1:0-7170 GCF_039542765.1 Kineococcus glutinatus | reverse complement strand
GAACTCCGGCAGCGTGCCGAACTCCGGCAGCACCGCGCAGTAGTCGGAGATGTCGTAGCCGCCGTCGCGCAGCGGCGAGGCGTAGAACGGCGGCAGCCAGATGCAGTCGATGCCCAGCCACTGCAGGTAGTCCAGCTTGCCGATGAGGCCGGTGAAGTCACCGCTGCCCGAACCGTTGGAGTCGGCGAAGGCGCGCACCAGCGCCTCGTAGAAGACGGCGGACTTGTACCACTGCGGATCGTTCTTGAGGCCCGGCCCCGCGATGTGGAGGTTGTCCACTCACCGCCTCCTGACGTGCAGCACGTGGGCGGGCTGCGTGAACGGGTCGAGCCGGACGTAGTTGTGCGCGCCCCACGTCCACACCGCGCCCGTGAGGAGGTCCTCCACCTCGTAGGCGTCGTGCCAGTCCATGCCGACGGCCGGCATGTCGACGTGCACGGTCGTCTCCCGCACCGCGTGCGGGTCGAGGTTGACGACCACGATGACGTGGTCCTCCTGCCCCTCCTGGTTCGCCGCGGGCACGAACCGGCGGGAGTAGGCGATGAAGTTCTCGTCGTCGGCGGCGTGGAAGGTCGTGCCGCGCAGCAGCTGCAGCGCCCGGTGCTCGCGGCGGACCTCGTTGAGGCGGCGCAGCAGCGGCGCCAGGCTGCGGCCCTCCGCCTCGGCGCGCTCGAAGTCGCGCGGGCGGTACTGGTACTTCTCGTTGTCGAGCTGCTCCTCCGCCCCGGGCCGGGCCGCGTGCTCCACCAGCTCGTAGCCGGTGTAGATGCCCCAGGAGGGGACCATCGTGGCCGCCAGCACGGCGCGCAGCTTGAAGGCGGCGGGCCCGCCGTACTGCATGGTGGGCGTGAGGATGTCGTGCGTCGTCGGCCAGAAGTTGGGCCGCATGTAGTGCGCCGACTCGGTGGTGAGCTGGGTGAGGTACTCCCGCAGCTCCCAGGCGGCGTTGCGCCACGTGAAGTACGTGTAGGACTGCTGGAAGCCCACCTTGGCGAGGGTGTGCATCATCGCCGGCTTGGTGAACGCCTCCGACAGGAAGACCACCTCGGGGTGGCGGGAGTTCACCTCCCGGATGAGCCACTCCCAGAACTGCACGGGCTTGGTGTGCGGGTTGTCGACGCGGAACAGCGTGACGCCGTGGGACACCCACAGCTCGATGATCCGCAGGATCTCGGCGTAGATGCCGTCGGGGTCGTTGTCGAAGTTCAGCGGGTAGATGTCCTGGTACTTCTTCGGCGGGTTCTCCGCGTAGGCGATGGAGCCGTCGGCGCGGGTGGTGAACCACTCCGGGTGCTCGGTGACCCACGGGTGGTCCGGCGCGGCCTGCAGCGCGATGTCCAGGGCCACCTCCAGCCCGTGCGCGCGGGCCTCGCCCACGAAGGCCTCGAAGTCGGCGAAGGTGCCCAGGTCGGGGTGGAGGGCGTCGTGGCCGCCCTCGGCCGCGCCGATGGCGTAGGGGGAGCCGGGGTCCAGCGGCCCGGACTCCAGGCTGTTGTTCGGCCCCTTGCGGTTGACCCGCCCGATGGGGTGGACCGGGGTGAGGTAGGCGACGTCGAAGCCCATCGCGGCGATGGCCGGCAGCCGGCGCGCCGCGGTGGCGAACGTGCCGGACACCCAGCGCCCCCGCTCCTCGTCGAAGTGCGCGCCCTCGGAGCGGGGGAAGAACTCGTACCAGCTGGAGAACAGCGCCCGCTCGCGCTCCACGCGCAGCCGGTACGTCTGCGACGCCGTCACCGCGTCGCGCAGCGGCAGGTCGGCGAGGACGTCGTGCACGGCGCGGGAGGTGCCCGCCGCCAGCCGGGCCTCGTCCGGGCGGGAGGTGTCCCGCAGGCCCGTCACCGCCTCCGAGAGCACCTTTCGGTCGGTGTCGGAGCGGCCCGGCAGCTCCAGGGCCCGCTCCAGGACGCGCGCGCCCTCCTCCAGCATCAGCGCGGTGTCGACGCCGGCACCGATCTTGATGGTGGCGTCGTGCTCCCACGTGCCGTACGGGTCCGACCACGCCTCCACCCGCAGGCCCCAGTCGCCGGGGGCGTCGGGGGCCAGCACCGCCTCGTGGCGGTCGGTGCCCGGCACCGTCAGCGCCATCCGCGCCCACGCCCCGACGGCGCCGTCGGGGCGCACGAGGACGGCGGTGGCCGCGACGGCGTCGTGGCCCTCCCGGAACACCGTGGCCGTGATCGGCACCGGTTCGCCGACCACCGCCCTGGCGGGCCAGCGCCCGCCGTCCACCACCGGGCCCACGTCCAGCACCGGGATGCGCCCGAGTTGCGTGCCGGCGGCGAGCGCGGCGACGGCGGGCTCGTCGGCGACGCCGGAGGCGGACAGCGCCTCCAGCGGCTCGGCGGCGTCCCCGTGGCCCTCGGCTGCGGCGGGGGCCGGTGTCGTGGAGGAGTCGGCCCGCCGCGTGCGGCGGGCACCCGTGCTGCGGTCCTGTGCAGGGCTCACGGCACGCAACCTACCCAGAGCGGCGCCCATCGGCTCCCCGGCGCGGGGGTCGCGCGCCCGGCGGCGCCGCGGGGGTGCGCTCGCTACGCTGCGAGATCGTGAGAGCCATCCGACGCTTCACCGTCCGGACCGTCCTGCCGGCAGCGCTGGCGCCGCTGGGGGAGCTGGCGAGCAACCTCCGCTGGTCCTGGCACAAGCCCACCCGGGACCTGTTCGAGTCGATGGACCCGGCGGCCTGGGCCGCCGTGCACCGCGAGCCCGGCGCCCTGCTGGGCGCGCTGAGCACCGAGCGGCTGGAGGAGCTGGCCGGCGACGGCGCGTTCGTCCAGCGCGTGGAGGCGGCGGCCGCCGACCTCGCCGAGTACCTGCGCCGGCCGGGCTGGTACGCCGAGCTGGGCGAGGGGGCCCCGCGGGCCGTCGCCTACTTCTCCATGGAGTTCGGCATCACCGGGGCGCTGCCGCAGTACTCCGGGGGCCTGGGCATCCTCGCCGGCGACCACCTCAAGTCCGCCAGCGACCTCGGCGTGCCGATCGTCGGCGTCGGCCTCTTCTACGCGACCGGCTACTTCAAGCAGTCGCTGTCCCGTGACGGCTGGCAGCAGGAGACCTACCCGGTCCTCGACCCCGACGGGCTGCCGCTGGCGCTGCTGCGGGAGGCCGACGGCACCCCCGCGCGCATCACCGTCGACCTGCCCGGTGGGCGCACCCTGGCCGCGCGGATCTGGAAGGCGCAGGTCGGGCGGGTGCCGCTGCTGCTGCTGGACTCCGACGTGGAGGACAACGACGACGCCGCCCGCGGCATCACCGACCGCCTCTACGGCGGTGGCGGCGAGCACCGCCTGCAGCAGGAGCTGCTCTGCGGCGTCGGCGGCGTGCGCGCGCTGCGCGCGTGGTCCCGGCTCACCGGCGCCCCGGAGCCGGAGGTCTTCCACATGAACGAGGGCCACGCCGGCTTCCTCGGCATCGAGCGGGTCCGCGAGCAGGTCGCCGGCAACGGCCTGACCTTCGACGAGGCGCTGGAGGCCGTGCGGGCCAGCACGGTGTTCACCACCCACACGCCGGTGCCCGCGGGCATCGACCGCTTCGGGCGCGACCAGATCGAGCTGTACTTCGGCGGCGGCAACGAGCTGCCCGGCGTGCCGGTGCAGCGGGTGCTCGCCCTGGGCGCGGAGGACTTCCCCGGCGGCGACCCGCACGTCTTCAACATGGCCGTCATGGGGCTGCGGATGGCCCAGCGCGCCAACGGCGTCTCCCAGCTGCACGGCGCCGTCAGCCGCGGCATGTTCCAGGGGCTCTGGCGCGGGTTCGACGCCCCCGAGGTGCCCATCGCCTCCATCACCAACGGGGTGCACGCCCCCACCTGGGTGGCGCCCGAGGTCGTCGCGATGGGCCGGCAGTACATCGGCCCGCAGCTGCTGCGCAGCGGCGAGGGTTTCGAGAAGGTGGACCAGGTCCCCGACGAGGAGGTCTGGCGCACCCGCCGGGTGCTGCGCGCCCGCCTGGTCGCCGACGCCCGCACCCGGCTGAAGCGCTCCTGGCTGCAGCGCGGGGCCAGCGAGGCGCAGCTCGGCTGGATCAAGGACGTCCTCGACCCCGACGTCCTCACCATCGGTTTCGCCCGCCGGGTGCCCACGTACAAGCGGCTGACGCTCATGCTGCGCGACCCCGACCGGCTCAAGCAGCTGCTGCTGGACCCCGAGCGGCCCGTGCAGCTCGTCATCGCCGGCAAGTCGCACCCCGCGGACGAGACGGGCAAGCGGCTCATCCAGCAGATGGTGCGCTTCACCGACGACCCGGCGGTGCGCCACCGCATCGTGTTCCTGCCGAACTACGACATCACGATGGCCCTGACGCTCTACCCCGGCTGCGACGTGTGGCTGAACAACCCGCTGCGCCCCTTCGAGGCGTGCGGCACGTCGGGGATGAAGGCCGCCCTCAACGGCGGCCTGAACCTGTCCATCCTCGACGGCTGGTGGGACGAGTGGTTCGACGGCGCCAACGGGTGGGCGATCCCCACCGCCGACGGCGTCGACGACCCCGACCACCGCGACGACATCGAGGCCGCCGCGCTCTACGACCTCGTCGAGAACTCCGTCGCGGCCCGCTTCTACGACCGCGACGAGCGGGGCCTGCCCGCCCGCTGGATCGAGATGGTCCGGCACACCCTGGCCTCGCTGGGGCCGAAGGTGCTGGCCAACCGGATGGTGCAGGACTACGTGCAGCAGCTGTACGTGCCGGCGGCGACGTCGGGCCGGGCGGCGCTGGCCTCCGGCGCGGCCGCCGCCAAGGACCTCGCCGCCTGGAAGGGCCAGCTGCGCACCCGCTGGAGCGGGGTGCACGTCGACCACGTGGAGTCCACCGGCGTCGGGGACTCCCCGCAGGTCGGCGACGTCGTCGACGTGCGCGCCTTCGTCTCCCTCGGCGAGCTCGGCGCCGACGACGTGGCGGTGGAGGTCGTGCACGGGCGCGTCTCGGAGTCCGACGAGCTCACCGCCGCCGGGGTGGTGCCGCTGGTGCACGCCGAGGCGTACGAGGGCGGCCGCCACCGCTTCGAGGGGCGGCTCGTGCTGCGGCAGACGGGTCCCTTCGGCTACACGGTGCGGATCCTGCCCCGGCACGCGGGGCTGGCCAGCCCCGCGGAGCTGGGGCTCGTGGTCAACGCCTGACGTGGCGGCGGGTGCGGGCGGGGCGGGCTCCCCGGGCAGCGGTCCCCGGGACCGGTTGAGCGCGCTGGGGCGCGAGCCCTCGCGCAGGGGCGTGGCGGTCGTCACCGGGGGCTCGGCGGGGCTGGGCCGCGCGGTCGTGCGGGAGTTCGCCGCCGCCGGCTACGACGTCGCCGTCCTGGCCCGCGGGGAGGACGGGCTGGCCGGTGCGGTCGCCGACGTCGCCGCCGCCGGCCGGCGCGGGCTGGGCCTGGTCACCGACGTGGCCGACCACCAGCAGGTGGAGACGGCCGCGGACGCCGTGGAGGCCGAGCTCGGGCCGATCACCGTCTGGGTGAACAACGCCATGGCCACGGTGTTCGCGGAGTTCACCCGCACCGCCCCGGAGGACTTCGAGCGGGCCACCGCCGTCACCTACGGCGGGTTCGTCAACGGGACCCGCGCCGCGCTGCGGTACATGCAGCCGCGCGACCGCGGGGTCGTCGTGCAGGTGGGCAGCGCGCTGGCGCACCGCGGCATCCCGCTGCAGGCGGCCTACTGCGGCGCCAAGCACGCGATCGTGGGGTTCACCGAGTCGGTCGTCACCGAGCTGCTGCACCAGGGGAGTTCCGTGCGGGTCTGCACGGTGCACATGCCGGCGCTGAACACGCCCCAGTTCACCTGGGTGAAGAACGACCTGCCCGCCCACCCGCAGCCGGTGGCGCCCATCTACCAGCCGGAGGTGGGGGCCCGCGCGGTCCTGTTCGCCGCCGAGCACCCCCGCCGCCGGATGTGGGTGGGCGTCTCCACCGCGGCCACGATCTGGGGCAACCGGGTGGCCGCGCCGCTGCTGGACCGCTACCTGGCCCGCACCGGCTACGACGGGCAGCAGAGCCCCGGCGACGAGCGCCCGCAGGTCGGGGACAACCTGCACGGCCCCGTGCCCGGCGACCACGGCGCCCACGGTCGTTTCGACGCCCGATCCCACCGGCGCAGCCCGCAGGCGTGGCTCTCCCGGCACCGCGACCTCGTGGCCGCGGCGGCGCTCGGGGCGGCGACCGCCGCGACGGGGCTGGCGGTCCGCGGCCGCTCCGGGTGAGCGCGGGCCCGGCCGCACCGGGGGCCGCCCGCGCTCAGGAACCGCGGGACCTGCGCGTCTCGCGGGCGTTGGCCTTCTTGATGGCCTCGACGAGCTCGCCCTTGTCCATCGAGGAGCGGCCGGGGACGTCGAGGCGCCGGGCCACCTCCAGCAGGTGCTCCTTGGTCGCGTTGGCGTCCACGCCCTCGGCGGTCCGGCGGTGGGTGTCCCGGCCGCCCTCGGCCTGCGCGTCCGAGGGGCCCTTGCGCCCGCCCGCCTTGGGCTCCCAGTGGTCGCCGACCTTCTCGTGGGTGTGCTTGAGCGCGGAGAAGGCCGTGCGGTGGGCTCGCTCGCCGTCGCCGTACTCCTCCTCGGCGTGCTCGAGGGTCTTGGCGTAGGTCCGCTGCGCCTTCGCGTCGGAGCGGGCGATGGTGCTGGGCAGGTCGTCGGGATCCGGCGTGCCGCCGTGATCGGCCTCGTCGCTGTGCTTCGCCATGCCGGGTCGCTACCCCCCGGGCGGGACGGCAAACCGCCGGCGGCCCCCGCCTCAGCCCTCCTGCGTCAGCCCCCGCGGGCCAGCCGCCCGTCGACGGCGCCGCGGCCCAGGTCCGGCCGGCCCCCGAGGTGCTGGACCGTGAGGGTGCTGGCCGCCGCCACCCAGCGCACCACCTCCTCCGGCCCGTCGCGGCGCAGCACCGCCACGGCCAGCGCCGCCGTGAACGTGTCGCCCCCGCCGGTGGGGTCGGCCGGCGGCACGTCCGGGTGCGGCACGATGACCGACCCGCCGTCCCAGGCGGCGACGTCGCCGTCGGCGCCCGCCGACAGCACCACCAGGCGCGGCCCCGCCGCCACGAGGTCCGCCGCCGCCCGCCGCACCGCGTCGACGCCCGCCAGCTCCCGGCCCACGAGCAGCTGCGCCTCGTGGGAATCGGCGCGCACGTCGGTGGCGGTGCGCAGCGCGTCGGCGCGCACCTCCTCGTCGTCGGTGCTGCCGTCCACCACGAC
>NZ_BAABIL010000254.1:0-14887 GCF_039542765.1 Kineococcus glutinatus | reverse complement strand
AGCAGGTGCGCGCCGCCGGTGCGCCCGATGCCGAGCTGGCGCGACACCCGGCGCCCGTGCAGCGCCCGCGCCACCACCCGCACGGCCGGCCGGGCCAGCGGCACCGGCACACCGGTGACGTCGGCCAGCCCCTGCGCGATCGCGGCCAGGCCCGCCGCGGTGAGCCGCCGGGAGTCGGCCGAGGGCGGTGGCGTGAGGGCGGCGATGCGCGCCTGCAGGTCCTCGGCGTCGCGGCGCTCCAGCACGCCGGCCACGAGCGCGGGGTCCAGGCCCAGCAGCTCCCCGAGCACCCGCCAGTACCGCAGCAGCCGGCGGTGCTCGTCCTCGGTGATCGGGAAGCCGAGCACCGCGGCGCAGCGCGGTGCCACCAGCGTGAAGTCCAGCCAGGTGCGGGCCGTGTCGAGCTGGGAGACCTCCACCCGGCCGGGCACCGACGCCGACCGCCGCACCAGCGCGTGCACGAGCCGGACCCGGCCGGTCTCGACGTAGCCGGGTTCGCCGGGGCGCAGCCAGCCGGGCACCGCGGCGGCGTTGAGCCAGCGGGCGGTGTCCTGCAGCCGGCGGGCGGCGTTCCCCACGAGCGAGCCGGTCCCCACCAGGACGGCCGCGGCCCCGGGCGGGCGGTAGGAGCTGACGAGGGCGCCGGCGCCGACGTCGAAGGCGTGCACCGCGAACGGCACGGTGAAGTTCGCGCGGGCGTCCTCCAGCAGGACGGCGTCCGGCGCCGCCCGCGCGACCCCCTCCAGGTGCCGCGCCAGCGCCCGCACCGCCGGGCTCGTGACGGCGGGGGCGTCGGCACCGGCGGTGAGCGCCCTCTCGTGCTGCCGCCGCACCGCGCGGTCGGCGTCGAGCTCCGCGGCCACGGCGTCGGCGAGGGGCTCGCCGGTGCCCGCCGCCCGCCGGAGCAGGGCGTCGGACGGCAGGACCGGGGACGGGGCCACCCCGCGATCGTGCCGCGGGCCGCTGCCCCCCGCGCGGGCGGGTGTCACGGCCCCGCGCCCCCCGCGTACAGCGCCCGCAGCCGCCGCAGGAGGTCCGGGCGCACCAGCAGGTCGGTGCTGTCGGCCACCTGGTCCACCGACCCGATGAGCGGCAGCCCCAGCAGCCGCTCGTCGCGCACCCGCGCGAGGCAGTCGGCGGCGAACCGATCCGCCCCCAGCACCAGCGCGGGCCGGTCGTGGAACCGGCGCGCCCGCGGGTCCAGCGCCGTCGCCCCCGGCAGCTCGGCGTGCCGGCGCGCCAGCGCCTCCGACGCGGCCACCAGCGCCCGCTCCCGCGCCACGAGGTCACCGGCCCCCAGCGCGGCGCGCAGGGACCGGTCCAGGCCGTCGGGGTGCGCCAGCCGCGCGAACGCCGAGCCCAGCCACTTGGCGTACGGGGCGTAGCGGCGGGCCATCAGCAGCGCCAGCCGCACCGCCTCGCGCACCTGCCGCGCCGCCAGCACCGCCGAGCCCAGCTCGTCGCCCACCTCGGCGGTGCGCTGCACGAACGCCTCCTCCTGCGCCAGGCGCCGCCACTGGCAGGCCAGCAGCCACCACCAGACGTCGTCGGGGTACCAGGCCAGGCGGGTGCGCACCGCGGCCAGCTCCCCGCGCGGGTCGGCGAACACCGGCCCGGCCACCACCTCCAGCAGCCGCTGCTGCGGCAGGAGCAGCCAGTCGACGACGTCGAGGTCGCCGGTGGCGTCGACGCCGAGGGTGGCGCGCAGCCAGCCCGGCCAGGTGTCCACGAGGACGCGGTGCTCCAGCGGCCCGCCGTCGCGGCCGATGCGCAGCGGCCAGCCGCCGAACTCCGCCGGTACGGCCGCCGCCACCAGCTCCCGGGCGCGCCCCACGTCCGCCGGGTCGACGAAGACGCAGGCCCGCGGGCCCCAGTCGTGGTCGGTGGAGCGCTCGGTGTCGAACCCGAGGACGTCCGAGCCGGGCCCCAGCAGCGCCGCGGCGTGCGGCACGCCCGCCAGGGCCGGGGCGAGCACCTGCCGGTGCAGGTCGGCGCACAACCCCGCGGCGGGGCGGAAGGCGGGCACGGGGCCGAGGGTAGGGCGGGGTTCAGCCACCGGGCACCCACGCCCCGACCCCCGCCCGTGCCACGATGCGCGGGGGACGGCCGACCCGACGGGGGGACGAGCATGGGCGCCGCGCACGAGGACCACCGCACCGGCGACCCCGGCACCCCCGGCGACCCGGCCGAGCTCGTCGGCTTCGACGCCTTGCTGTCCGACGCCGAGCGCGCGGTGCAGCGGCGGGTGCGGGAGTTCGTCGACGCCGAGGTCCGCCCACACGTGGCGCGCTGGTACGAGGAGGCGGTCTTCCCCCGCGAGCTCGTGCCCGCCCTCGGGGAGCTCGGCGTGCTGGGGATGCACCTGCGCGCACCCGGCTGCCCCGGCCGCAGCGCCGTGGAGTACGGCCTCGCGGCGCTGGAGCTGGAGGCCGGGGACTCCGGGCTGCGCACCTTCGTCAGCGTCCAGGGCTCCCTGGCGATGAGCGCGATCGCGAAGCACGGCACCCCCGCCCAGCAGGAGCAGTGGCTGCCGGAGCTGGCCGCCGGCCGGCGCATCGGCTGCTTCGCCCTCACCGAGCCCACCGCCGGCTCCGACCCCGGCGCCATGGCCACCACCGCCCGCCGCGACGGGAGCGACTGGGTGCTGGAGGGCGCCAAGCGCTGGATCGGCATGGCGAGCATCGCCGACGTCGCCGTGGTGTGGGCGCGGGCCGACGACGGCATCCGCGGGTTCCTCGTGCCGACGTCCGCGCCCGGGTTCGCGGCCACACCCATCGGCGGCAAGCTGTCGATGCGCGCCTCCGTGCAGTGCGATGTCCGCCTCGACGGGGTGCGGCTGCCCGCCGACGCGGTGCTGCCGGGCGCCCTCGGCCTGCGCGGGCCGTTCGCCTGCCTCGACGAGGCCCGCTACGGCATCGCCTGGGGGGTGCTGGGCGCCGCCCGCGACAGCTACCTGGCGGCGCTGCGCCACGCCGGGCGGCGGTTGCAGTTCGGCCGCCCGCTGGCCGGGTACCAGCTCACCCAGGCCAAGCTCGCCGACATGGCGGTGACGATCGGCCGGGACCTGCTGCTGGCGCTGCAGCTGGGGCGGCTCAAGGACGCCGGGCGGCTGCGGCCGCACCAGATCTCCACCGGCAAGCTGAACAACGTCCGCGACGCGATCGAGGTGTGCCGCCAGGCGCGCACGGTGCTCGGCGGCGACGGCATCACGCTGGAGCACCCCCCGATGCGCCACGCCGCCAACCTGGAGAGCGTGCGGACCTACGAGGGCACCGACGAGGTGCACACCCTGGTGATCGGCCGGCACCTCACGGGCGTCCCAGCGTTCCGGTGAGGGTTCCGGTGGGGGTTCCGGCGCGGTGGGCGGGGCCGGCCCGGTGGCTGGGGGCCGCGGGCCTGCTCGCCGCCCTCGCCACCGCCTGCACCGGCGGCGCGCCGGAGGTAGCGCGGACCCCGCCGCCGCCCAGCACCTCCCCGGGCACCGCGGAAGCCACCGGCACCGGCGAGAGCACCGCCGAGGCGCTGGCCCGGCTGCGGCAGCGGGTCACCCCACCGGCGCTGCCGTCCTTCACCGTCCCCACCGACGTCCTCACCGGCGCCGAGGACCGGCGGGTCGCCGAGCGGCTGCAGGTACCGCCCGGCCTCTACCGCGGCATCGCCGTCCTCGACGCCCGCTGCGACGACGCCGGCGGTGCGCGAGCCGCCGACGCCGGCCGGCCCCTCACCGGCCCCGAGGGGCGCGCCAGCGCCCGGGACGGCGACGTGCGGGTCACCGTCGGCGGCGACGGCACCGGCGTCTACGACGCACCCGGCCTGCACGTGGCGGTGCTCGCCGGCGGCGCGGGCGTCTACGACGACGGGACCGCCCGCCTCGCGGTGCAGGCCGACGGCAGCGGCACCTGGACGGCGGGCGGGGTGCGCTCCTTCGTGCGCGCCGACGGCTCGGGCACCTTCCGCGACCCCGCCGTGCGGCTGTGGGTGGACCCCGGCGGCGCCGGCGGCTACGACGGCCCCGAGGGGCGGGTCACCGTCGACGCCGCCGGGGGCACCGGTGGGGACGCCGACCCCGCGTTCGCGGCCGCCGTGGCGCAGCTGGTCGCGGAGGGCCTGCCCCGCTTCCCGCCCGCACCACCGGTGGTGCGCGTCGCCCCCGCCGGCCGCACCTGCGGCACCGTCGTGCGCCTCGACGCGGGGGTGCTGTTCGCCCTGGACTCCGCCGGGGTGCGCGAGGACGGCGCGGCGCTGCTGGACCGGGTGGCGGGGCTGCTGCGGGAGCTGGGCTCCCCCGCCGTGGACGTCGTCGGGCACACCGACGCCTCCGGCACCGAGGAGCACAACCAGGTCCTCTCGGAGCGGCGGGCCGCGGCGGTCGCCGACCACCTGGCCGCCCTCGGGGTGCCGCGCGCGAGCCTGCACCCCGGCGGTCGCGGGGAGCGGGAGCCGCTGCGACCGGCGGCCGACGGCGCCCCGGACCCCGCGGCGGCGCAGCGGGACCGGCGGGTGGAGCTGGTGCTGCGCGAGCCGGTGGGGTGAGCCGGTGGGGTGAGCCGGTGGGGTGGTCCGGGCGCGGGGGTGCACGCAATGGCCGGATCGGGGGGAGACTCGTGCCATGTCCCCCCGTGCGAGCTCTGCCCGGCGCCACCTCCCCACCAGCCCGTTCCAGCCCGCCCCGGCGGCGCCGGTGGTGGCGTACGACCCCGAGGACCGCGTCACCCACGACCGCCACGGCCTCGGCACCGTGCAGTCCACGGACGAGGAGGGGTGGGTGACCGTCCGCTTCTCCTCCGGCGAGGTGCGCCGGGTCAACGGCACCACGCTCGACAAGCTGTAGGGCGGCGCACCGCCGGAGCGGGCCCGCGACGGCCGTCGCGGTCGGGAGGCGGCGCCCGCAGCTCCCGGCCACCGGGCCCCGTCAGTGCAGGGCGTGCACGACCGCGTGACCCCTGCCGTGGCCGATGAGGACGTAGTTGACGGGGACGGTCACGACGAACGCCACCGCCAGGGCCACGGCCATCGCGCCCCAGAACAGGCCGCTGGTCAGCCCGGCGTCCATCGCGCCCGGGACGCCGAGCATCACCGCGTTGTCGATCGTCTCCATGGAGACCAGCGACACGGTGTCCGCGGCCAGGGCGATGCGCAGCGCCCGCCGGAACGGCAGCCCGGAGCGCAGGACCGGGCGGATCGTCAGGGCGTACCCGAAGGCGAACGCCAGGGCGACGGCGAGGGCGATGCTCGGCACGTCGCCCCAGCCCCACCAGGTCGCCAGCACCATGCCGAGGACCTCGCCGATCGCGCAGCCGGTGAGGCAGTGCACGGTCGCGGAGACCGCGAGGCGCCGCAGCTCCCGGCCGCGCGCCGGTGCGGCGGAGCGGTGCCCCGGGTGCCCGGAGCGCCCCGGGTGCGGTGTCCCGGTGGACGGGGCCGGCGTGCTCATCACGCGGCGCCAGCGGGCTGGCCCACGAACGCCAGCCACTGCAGGGCGTAGTCGGCGACCTCGCGCCAGCCGGAGTCCACGACCAGCGAGTGGCCCCGGTCGGCGAACTCCTCGTACTCGGTGATGCTCGAGCCGTCGTGGTAGCGGCGGGCGATCGCCCGGGTGGTGGCGGCCGGCACGGTGCGGTCCTGCCCACCGCCGACGACGAGCAGCGGCCCGCGGTCGGCGCCGGTGCGGACGGCCGCCGGGGTGCCCGGCAGCACGTTGGCCGCCGCGGCCTCGAACAGCGGGCGGCCCGGCGCGGGGATGGTCCAGCGCTCGTGGATCTCGTCGGACTCCGCCCGGGGCACGGCGCTGGCGAAGGCGCGGGCGAAGCGCTCCCGGGAGGGGAAGTTCGTCCCGCCGAGCTGTGCCGGGTTGCCGAGGACCGGCAGCGCGTTCCACAGCTGCACGAGCGGCAGGCGCAGCACGCCGCGCATCTGGGCGGGGTCGACGGCGACGGCGGCGCGGGCCAGCCCCTCGCCGAGGAGCTTCTGCGCCACCAGCCCGCCGAAGGAGTGCCCGACGACGACCGGGGCGGTGTGCAGGGCCCGGATCAGCTCCCGGTGGTGCTCGGTGACCTGCTCGACCCCGACACCGGCCAGCCGCTCGGGGTGGGCCCGGGTCTCGGCCACCGTGGCGCCGTCGCCGGGCCAGCCCGGTGCGTGGGCGGCGTAGCCGGCCTGCTCGAACAGCTCGACCCACCGGTCCCAGCTGGAGGCGTGCAGCCACAGCCCGTGGACGAACAGGACGGGGGTGCGCGCGGACGCGTTCGCCCTGGCGGCGAACTCCAGGTCGCGGGCGCTGAGGGTGCTCGTGGTCGCGCTCATGGCCGTGCTCCTCGGTGGAGGTGGTCTCCCGGCGGCTCCCGCCGGTGCTCCGAGCCTGGCGCGCACGTCCTCGACGGATGCCACAGCGGCTGCCACGATGCCCACACATCCGGCCACGTCCGCCCGCGCGGCCGGACCTCGCCCCCGGCGGGAGGAGCAGCAGTGCGCCCGACCAAGCGGCCCCCGACGAGCCGCGGCCGCGACAAGCACGTCATCGCGCTGGTCGTGCTGCCGGACACCGTCGCCCTCGAGGTCGCCGTCGTGCAGCAGGTCTTCGGCCGGCGCATGCCGGCGCTGGCGGCGGTGACCGGTGACGTGGAGACGCCCTACGAGGTCGTGCTGGTCGGGGAGACCGACCGCCACGTGCTCCCCTCGGGCGTGGACCCCGGGCCGCTGGCCCCGCTGGAGACGGTGATCACGGCCGACACCGTGATGGTCCCCGGCCTCGAGGAGCCGCTGGCCGAGCGCTCCGAGCGGCTGTGCACCGCGATCCGCGGTGCGCGGGACGCCGGCGCCCGGATGGTGTCCTTCTGCGGCGGCGCCTTCGTGCTGGGCCGGGCGGGCGTGCTGGACGGCAGGACGGCGACCACGCACTGGCTGCTGTCGGCGGAGTTCACCGCGGCGTTCCCGCGGGCCCGGCTGGCCGCCGAGCACCTGTGGGTCGACGACGGGGAGGTGCACACCTCCGGCGGCATCCTCGCGGCCACCGACCTGGCGCTGCACATCCTCGCCCTCGACCTCGGGCACGCGTACGCCAACGACTTCGGCCGCGTCCTCGTCAGCGCCCCGCACCGGCCCGGTGGTCAGTCGCAGTTCGTCAAGAGCTCCCTGCGCACCGACGACGCCGGCGCGCTGGACCCGCTGCTGTGCTGGATGCGGCAGAACATCGCCGAGCCCCTCACGCTGGCCTCGCTGGCCCGCCGCGCGCACCTGAGCGAGCGGCACCTCGTGCGCCGGTTCCGCGCCGAGACCGGCATGAGCGTGTTCGACTGGATCACCGCCGAGCGGGTCGACCGGGCGAAGGTCCTGTTGGAGACCACCGACTTCCCCGTCTCACAGGTCGCCGCGATGGTCGGGCTCGGCAGCAGCGAGAGCCTGCGCCGCAACTTCACCCGCATCGTCGGCACGACGGCCGCCGCATACCGGGCGACCTTCCGCGGGCCGGTCGTCCGGGCACCCGCACCCGTCCGCACCCCCGTGCCCGCGCTCGCCTGAGCGGGCGGGCCCCGGCTCAGCCCTGCGGGTCGGCCGCGACGAGGTCGCCGTACCCCTCGCGGTGGCGGCGCACCCAGGCGGCCACGAACGGGCAGCGCGGCACGGCCCGCAGCCCCTGCCGGCGCACGTCGTCGAGGGCGGCGCGCACGAGGGTGGAGCCGATGCCCTCCCCCTCGTGCGCGGGCTGCACGACGGTGTGGGTGAACACGACGAGGCCCTCGGCGCGCTCGTACTGCGCGACGGCCAGCAGCTCCGCCCCGGCCCGCGCCTCGTAGCGGTCGCGCTCGGGCACGTCCGTGACGGTGACGTCCACGGCGGCTCCCCCTCTGCTCGGGTGCTGGTCGGGTGCTGGTCAGGTGCTGGTCAGGGGTGGTGCGGCGCCGGCGGGGCGCCCGGCACCTCGAACGCCACCGCGTCCGGGTAGCACCAGTACCAGCCCTCGCCCGGCTCGAAGGAGCGGATCAGCGGGTGGCCCGTGCCGTGGTGGTGGGCGGTGGCGTGCTTGTTCGGCGACGAGTCGCAGCAGCCGACGTGCCCGCAGGCGCTGCACATCCGCAGGTGCACCCAGCGGCCACCGGAGCGCAGGCAGTCCTCGCAGCCGTCGGCGCCGGGCGCGGCGGCGGGGTCGATGGTGCCGACGTGGGAACAGGGCGCGCTCACGGGCGGACCTCCGCTGCTGGGCCCGGCCGGGGCGCCGGGGGCCACAGGCTAACCACGGCGCCCCCGGCGCGGGAGGGCCCCGCCTAGACCTCCCCCACCGGCCGCTGCTGGTACACGTCGGGGACGCCGTCGGCGTCGGCGTCGACCTCCTCCACCTTGACCAGCCGGCGGTAGGTGCGGTTGCGGGCCCGCAGCACGACGGTGGCCAGCAGCGCCGCCAGCAGCGACCCGGCGAGCACGCCGACCTTGACGTGCTCGTCGCGGACGCTGCCCGCCCCGAAGGCCAGCTCCCCGATGAGCAGCGACACCGTGAACCCGATCCCGCCCAGCAGCGACAGGCCCAGCACGTCCCACCACGACAGGCTCTCGTCGAGCTCGGCGTGCGTGAACCGCGACACCAGCGCGGTCGCCCCGAGGATGCCGAGCGCCTTGCCGGCCACCAGGGCCACGACGATGCCGAGGGCCACCCGGTCCTGCAGGGACGTCACCAGCCCCGACAGCCCGCCGACGGTGACCCCGGCGGAGAAGAACGCGAAGACGGGCACCGCGACCCCCGCCGACAGCGGCCGCCAGCGGTGCTCGAAGTGCTCGGCCAGGCCCGGCCCGGCCTCCGGCCCCCCGGCGGCGGCGCTGCGCACGACGGGCACCGTGAAGCCCAGCAGCACGCCCGCGACGGTGGCGTGCACCCCCGAGGCGTGCACCAGCGCCCACGTGGTGGCGGCCAGCGGCAGCAGCAGCCACGCCGAGCGCACCCGCCGCTGCACGAGGACCGCGAACGCCGCCAGCGGCGCCAGCGCCAGCAGCAGCGGCACCACCGACAGGTCGTCGGTGTAGAAGAACGCGATGATCGTGATGGCGAGCAGGTCGTCGACCACCGCCAGCGTCAGCAGGAACGTGCGCAGCGCCGAGGGCAGGTGGGTGCTGATGACGGCGAGGACGGCGAGGGCGAAGGCGATGTCGGTGGCCGTGGGGATGGCCCAGCCGCGCAGCGCCCCGTCCCCGGCGCCGGCGTTGACGGCGACGTAGAGCAGCGCCGGCACGGCCATGCCGCCCACGGCCGCCATCACGGGCAGCAGGGCGCGGCGCGGGTCGCGCAGGTCGCCGGCCACGAACTCCCGCTTGAGCTCCAGGCCGGCGACGAAGAAGAACACCGCCAGCAGCCCGTCGGCGGCCCACTGCCCGAGGGTGAGGTCCAGGTGCAGGGCGTGGGGGCCGACGACGGTGTCGCGCAGCGCCGCGTAGCCCCCCGACCAGGGGGAGTTGGCCCACAGCAGCGCCAGGACGGTGCCGACCAGCAGCAGGGCACCGCCGACGGTCTCGCGGCGCAGCAGCTCCGCGATGCGGCGGGCCTCCGGCCACGAGCCGCGGCCGAGGAGGGGGGAGGGGCGGGGTGCGGGGTTCACGCGATCGGCTCCAGGGGTCGACGACGACGTCGCCGACCAGACTTCCCGGCACGCCCCGCGGGCAGCCTAGCGGGCGGCGCCCGCGCCACGCAGCGACGGCCCGGGGCCCGGGGAGGTCCGGAGGGGGAACTCCACGCCCGTGAGGTCCTCGGAGACGGCCCACAGCCGCTGCTGGACCGCGGGGTCGTAGGACTGCGGGCTGGAGGTGACGACCCGGGGGTGGCCGCGTACCTCGCCGAGGCCGCCGGGGCCGTAGTACTGACCGCCCAGGACGCCCGGGTCGGTCGCGGCCCGCAGCGTCGGCAGGGCACCCATCGCGGCCGGCTGGGTGATCAACGGCGCGAGCCGGCTCAGCGGCGCCCGGACCACGGCCGGGGAGTTGCGCACCAGTTCGGTGTTCGACACCCCGGGGTGCGCGGCCGCGCTGACGGTGGCCGCGCCGTGCGCCGCGAGCCGGCGCTGCAGCTCGTACGCGAACATGAGGTTGGCGAGCTTGGACTGCCCGTAGGCGCCGGCCCGGGAGTACGAGCGTTCCCACTGCAGGTCCTCGAAGCGGATCGCGGCGCGGATGCGGTGCCCGGTGCTGCTGACCGTCACCACGCGGGAACCGGGGACCGGCAGCATCCGGTCGAGCAGCAGCCCCGTGAGGGCGAAGTGGCCGAGGTGGTTGGTGCCGAACTGCCGCTCGAACCCGTCCGCGGTGGTCTGCTTCGGGGTGTACATCACCCCGGCGTTGTTGATCAGCAGGTCGATCCGCGGGTGCGCCTCGCGCAGCGCGGCCGCAGCCGTGCGGACCGACTCCAGCGACGTCAGGTCCAGCTGCTGCACGGCGACGTCCCCGGCCATGCGGGCGGCTGCCTGCTCGCCCTTGTGGGGGTCGCGCACGGCGAGCACCACCGTGGCGCCGCGCCCGGCGAGGACCTCGGCGGTCTCGTAGCCCAGTCCGGTGTTGGCGCCGGTCACCACCGCCACCCGGCCGTGCTGGTCGGGAACGTCGCGCGCCGTCCAGTTCGTGCTCATCTCGTCCTCCTGAAAAGACCGTCGGTCTGTTGGATCGACGATAAAAGACCGGCGGTCTGACGTCAAGAGACCAGCGGTCTGCAAAGTGTTAAGGTTCCGGCGTGACGTTCCAGCGGGCCCGCAGCGAGGAGCAGCGCGAGATCCGGCGCCGGGCGATCCTCGACACGGCGGCCGCCATGCTCGAGGAGATGCCGGTCGCCGACCTCACCCTCAACGAGCTCAGCCGCCGCGTGGGCCTGGCGAAGTCCAACGTGCTGCGCTACTTCGACTCCCGCGAGGGCGTGCTGCTGGAGCTGGTGAACTCCGCGCTGCAGGACTGGCTGGCGCAGCTGGCCGACGACCTCGCGACCGGGATCGACGCCCACCTGCCGGCGGCGGGGCGAGCCGAGCAGCTGTCCGCGGTGCTCGCCCGATCCCTGGCCGGCCGGCAGGTGCTGTGCGACCTGCTGGGGGCGCAGGGCGGCGTCCTGGAGCGCAACGTCACCACCGAGGTCGTCAGGCGCCACAAGCGCGCGGTCCTGGCCCGGCTCGGCGCCACGGCCGACCTGCTGCGCCGGTACGTCCCCGAACTCGGCGCCGCGGCCGAGACGTTCTGCTTCCAGGCGATGGTCCTCGCCGGCGCCCTGACGCCCTACAGCTCACCGCCACCGGGCGTGCGCGCCGCCTACGAGGCCGAACCGGCCCTCGCCGTGCTGCACCTCGAGCTGGAGGACTCCCTGCGGCTGGCGATCCGGACCATGCTCCTGGGGGCCGTGCCGCGCGGCTGACCCGGACGCGACCGCGCGCCGGGCGTCACGCGGGCGCGGGCCTGCGCAGCAGCACGACGCCGTAGGCGGTGACCCACACCACCCAGAGCAGCCAGCCGAGCAGGCCGGCCAGGCCCGCGGTGGGCGCACCGTCGACGACCACGGGCGCCAGGACGCCCGACGTGAACAGCAGCGCCGCCGACAGCAGGCCGAGGGCGGCGTGCCAGGGCCGGATCAGACCGGTGCGCCGGCCGGCCAGCGACAACCCGACGAGCGCGGTGGCCAGGAAGGCGCCGTTCAGGGCGAACAGGGCGTCGTGCAGCGCCCACAGGCCCGCGACCACGGCCTCCTGCACGCCGTCGAGGGAGGCGAGGGCGATGCGGGTGGCGACGACGCCCGCGAACGTCGCGTTCTGCGCGAGCAGGCCGGCGAGGCCCACGAGAGACCAGGCCTCACCGCGCGCGCTCGGCGGGCCAGAGGGTGGCGACCGCACCGGCGCCGAAGACGGTGGCCAGCACCCAGGCGACCGGGGTGAGGGCGCTCGACAGCCCGACGACCGCCCCCTCGGTGCGGAAGAAGCCGATGACGTCGGCGGGGTCGGCGCCCGGCGAGGGCATCCCGGCGGGCACGGCGATCAGGTTGACGGTGACGATGGTGGCCGCGAAGCCGATGGCGGCGGTACCGCCGGTGCGCGAGAAGGCTTGAGCTTGTCGCAACATCTATTCATTGTAGTGAGCGTAAAGCGAAGGGGGCAAGGGCATGACGGGGCAGCCGGCGCGGCGGCGGTACGAGTCGCTGCGGCGCGAGATGCACGCGCAGCAGACCCGCGCCGAGATCGCCGGCGCGGCGCGGCGGCTCTTCCTGGCCCGGGGGTGGGCCGGGACGACCATCCGCGACATCGCCGGCGAGGCGGGCGTCTCGGCACCCACGGTGTACGCCGCGTACGGCGGCAAGCCCGGCCTGGTCCAGGCCCTGGCCGACGCGGCCGACCTGTCCGCGGACGCGCCGCTGATGCTGGCCGGGCTGGAGGCGGACGGCGTGGACCCGCGCCACCAGCTCGCCGCCATGGCCGGCTACGACCGACGGCTGTTCGAGCGGGCCGGCGACGTCATCACGCTGGTGCGCGAGGCCGGCCGGACCGAGCCGGACCTGGCGACCGCATACCGGGACGGGCGCGAGCGCGGCGACCGGACCCGGGTGGCGATCTTCTCCTCCTGGCCGCCCGGCACCCTGCGCCCCGACCTCGACGTGCCCTCCGCCGTGGACGTCTACGCGGCCATCTGCAACATCGACGTCTACCTCACGCTCACGACCGAACGCGGCTGGACCCCCGACCGGATCGAGCGGTGGTGGAGCGCCGCCCTCGCCCGCGAGCTGCTCGACACCCGGCGGTAGCCCGCACGGGGCGCCGCTCAGACCGCCAGCTCGAAGAACACCCGCTTGCCGTGCTCGGTGGGCTCCACGCCCCAGGAGCGGGCGAGCAGGTCGACGATGTGCAGCCCCCGCCCGGAGACCGCCTCCTCGTCCACCTCCCGCAGCACCGGCATCCGCACCGAGGAGTCGGCGATCTCCACCCGCACCGCGTCCGCGAGCCGCAGCACCACCAGGTCCACGCCCTCGGTGGTGTGCAGCACGGCGTTCGTCACCAGCTCGCTGGTGAGGACCTCCGCCTCGTCCGCCACCCGCTCCGCCGCCCACGCCTGCAGGACGTCGGTGACGAAGCGGCGGGCGGCGGCGACGCTCGCCGGGTCCGAGGGGAACTGGCGCGCCACCCGGGTGCCCCGGCCCCGCCGGGCGGGGATGCGCAGCGCCAGCACCGCGATGTCGTCCTCCTGGCTGCCCTCGCGGACCATCGCGGGCACGACGCCGTCCACGACGCGCTGCGGCACCGGCGGCAGCGCCTCCAGCGCCGCCCGCAGCCGCCGCAGGCCGGTGTCCAGGTCGCCCGAACGGGTCTCCACCAGCCCGTCGGTGAACAGCAGCACCAGGGAACCGGGCGCCAGCAGCAGGGTGTGCTCGGTGGGGCGCAGCTCGTCCTCCACGCCCAGCGGCAGGTCCGGCGGCACGTCCAGGGCCTGCGCCTGCCCCCCGGGGGAGCGCACCAGGGGCGGCGGGTGCCCGGCGAGGACGACGGTGACCGCCCCGGTGTCCGGCTGCACCTCCAGGTAGGCGCAGGTGGCGAACTGCTGGATGCCGCGGGTGCGCATGAGGCGGTTGACGCGCTCGACGACCCCGCTGGGCGAGTGCCCCTCCAGCGCGTAGGCGTGCATGGCGTTGCGGACCTGCCCCATGACGGCCGCCGCGGCCAGGTTGTGCCCGGCGACGTCGCCGATGACGACGGCCGTGCTGCCGCTCGGCAGCGGGATGACGCTGTAGAAGTCGCCGCCCACCTCGAAGCCCTGCGCGGCGGGCACGTAGTGGGTGGCCAGCGGCAGCCCCGGGGACAGCAGGTCGTCGGCCGGCAGCAGGGCCCGCTGCAGCTGCACGGCGGTGTCGTGCGCGATGCCGTGCAGCCGGGCCCGCTCCAGCGCCTGCGCGTAGTGCCCGGCGAGGGTGCGCAGCAGCCGGCGCTCGTCGTCGTCGAAGACGCGCTCGCCGGCGTAGGCGACGGACCAGCCGCCGATGACGCGCCCGGAGACCACCAGCGGCAGGGACGCCCACGCGCGGCGGCGCTGGGTGCCCAGCACGAACCCCGCGGCCGGGAAGCGGCGCAGCAGCTCCTCGGGGCTCTCCACGAAGTGCACCCGGCCGGTGGTGGCGGCGTCGGCCACGGGGCAGGCGGCGAGCTTGGCGGGGTCGGCGAGCGCGTCGACGAACTCCCGCGGGTAGCCGCTGACGTGGGAGACGACGAGGCGCTGGTCCTCCAGCAGGCACACCATCGTCCCGTCGCAGCCGAGCACGGCGGGGCTGCGCTCCATGACGACGTCCTGCACCTGCTCCAGCGTCACGGCCTGCGACAGCGCCGAGGCCGTCTCCAGCAGGACCTCCGCGCGCCGTGCCGCGGCGTGCGCCCGGCGCGTGCTGCGCTGCAGCAGCCGGCGCTGGCGGGCCTCCTCGGAGACGTCGCGGTAGGAGACGTCGACCTGGCCGGGCCCGGCCGGGGTGAACAGGACGTCGAACGTCATGTCGGGGGCACCGCCGACGGCGCCGGCGTCGATCTGCAGGAGGGCGCGCTGCGGTGCCTGCGCCCGCAGGGCCGCGCGCGCGTGGTGCAGCGCCTGCTCCGGGCCGAGGTGGCGCAGCACCGCCGACAGCGGCCGGCCGGTCGCCGTGGCGGGGTCCACGCCCGGCAGCACCCCGGCGGCGTTGACGTAGTCGACCCGGAAGTCGTGGGGGCTCCCGGTGGCGTCGGGCAGCGCGGTGAGCACGCAGAAGCCGTCGAGGGTGGCGGCCATGGCCTCGGCGAGGCGGGCGCGGGCGGGGGCGTCGGAGGGCCCGAACCGGACGGCGAGCAGGCCGCCGGCGACGGCGACCGCCAGCTGCCAGGGGCCGCCGGGGCCGGCGTCGAGCTCGACGCGCTGCACGGCGCCGGTGCGCAGG
>NZ_BAABIL010000253.1:0-10104 GCF_039542765.1 Kineococcus glutinatus | reverse complement strand
TCGGCGGGCAGGGCGGAGACGGCGCTGACGGCGACGGCGGCGACCGCGGCGGTGGCGAGCGTGCGAACTGCGGACTTCACGAGACCTCCGGACACGGCGAGCACCGCGCTTGGGACGGTGCGACGGATCACAGGCGAACCGGCTCCGGTGAGCACGGTGGGCGACTGCGGACGCCGATTCCAGCACACGCCGAGCGCTCGAGAGGCGATGTGCGTCGAAGTGGTGGCTTCGGGACCTGACGGTCGTTCGTGCTGCGGGGTGCTGAGGCTCCCCCCGCGATCCCTTCCCCTCCCTCCCCCTCCCGCGCGGAAAGGACCCTTTCCGTCGTCGGAAGGGGCCCGGGAGTGCGGAAAGGGTCCTTTCCGCGGGAGGGAGCCCGCCCGTGTCGGTGCCCGGCGGTAGGACGGTGCCCGCTGGCGGGAGGGCCCCGCCGCGCGGCGGGAGCGGGGTGGTGGCGGTGGGGAAGCTGGTCGTGGTGGAGAACGTCTCCCTGGACGGGGTGGCGCAGTCGCCGGGCAGGCCGGACGAGGACACCCGCGGCGGGTTCGCCCTCGGCGGCTGGGCGTCGAGCCGGCTGATGGCCGACCCGGTCGCGGCGCAGGCGGCGTTCGAGGGACAGGGCCGCACCGGTGCGCTGCTGTTCGGCCGGCGCACCTACCTCGACCTCGTCGGGTTCTGGCTCTCCACCCCGGAGCCGAACCCGTTCACCGAGATCCTGCGCGCCACGCCCAAGCACGTCGTCTCGGCCACGCTGGCCGAGCCGCTGCCGCACCCGAACTCCGCCCTGCTGCGCGGCGACCTGCCGACGGCGGTGGCCGACCTCAAGCGCGACACCGACGGCGACGTCGTGGTGCTGGGCAGCGTGCGGCTGGTGCACGCCCTGACCGCCGCCGGCCTGGTCGACGAGTTCGTCCTCACCACGCTGCCCGTCGTCCTCGGCAGCGGCACCCGGCTGTTCGACGGCACGCACGTGCCGCTGGAGGTGGTGCGCAGCACGACGTCCCCGACGGGCACCGTCGTGGCGACCTACCGCACGACCGGGGCCGCGGCGTGACACCGGCCGTGCCGCGCTGGGGCGTGCTGGGCGTTCCCACCAGCGCGGCCGCCCACGCGCCCGGGCTGGAGAAGGGCCCGGCGGCGCTGCGGGCGGCGGGCCTGCTCGACGCGCTCGCCGCGGCCGGGCTCGACGTCACCGACGCCGGGGACCGGCCGGTGACCCGCTGGCGCAGCGCGGTCGAACCCGGCCGCCCGAACGACGTCGCCGGTGCCGCGGCGGTGCTCGCCGACGCCGCCCCGGCGATCGGGCGGGTGCTGCGGGAGGGCAGGGTTCCCCTCGTCCTGGGGGGCGACTGCACGCTGGCCCTGGCGCTGGTGTCCGCCGCCGTCGCGGAGCTCGGCGACGTGGGGCTCGTCTACGTCGACGGCGGCCAGGACCTCCTGCTGCCGCCGGAACCGATCCTCGACGCCATGGGGGTGGCGCACGCCCTCGACCTGCCGGGCGCGGTGCCCGAGATCGCCGGGCTCGGCCCGCGCCGCCCGCTGCTCACCCCCGACGCCGTCTGCTTCCTCGGGTACTCCGACGAGGAGGAGGACGTGCACGGGCTCGTGCCCAGCGTCCGGCTGCCCGCCGGGCAGGTGCTCGCCGATCCGGCCGGGTGCGCCCGGCGGGCCGTCGCGGCCGTGACGGGCGGGCGGGAGCGGTTCGTCGTGCACGTCGACGTGGACGTGCTGGACTTCTTCGCCGTGCCCGCCGCGGACATCCCGATCTACGGCCGCGGCCTCGACCTGGACACCCTGGGGACCGTGCTGTCGACCCTGGTCGCGCAGCCGGGGTTCGCGGGTGCGACGTTCGTGGAGTTCAACCCCGACCGCGGTGCGGCGGACGGGTCCACGGCGCGGTCGCTCGTCGACGCGCTCGCGGCGGCACTGGGTGGCTGAACCGCCCGCGGGGACTCAGCCCGCGAAGCCGCTGGTGTCGCGCACCGCGCCCTTGTCCGCCGACAGCGCCAGCGCCGCGTACGCCTTGAGCGCCGTGGACACCTTGCGCGGGCGGTGCTTCGCGGGCCGGTAGCCACCGCCCGCCTCCAGCGCGGCGCGGCGCGCGGCGAGCACCTCCTCGGGCACGTCGAGGCGCAGCACCCGGTTCGGGATGTCGATGACGACGCTGTCGCCGTCCTCCACGAGCGCGATGACCCCGCCCGCGGCGGCCTCGGGGGAGACGTGCCCGATGGACAGCCCCGAGGTGCCGCCGGAGAACCGGCCGTCGGTGACGAGGGCGCACACCTTCCCCAGGCCGCGGCCCTTGAGGTAGGAGGTGGGGTACAGCATCTCCTGCATGCCCGGCCCGCCGCGCGGCCCCTCGTAGCGGATGACGACGACGTCGCCGGCGCTGATGCGGCCGGTGAGGATGGCCTCGACGGCGTCCTCCTGCGACTCCACGACGACGGCGGGGCCGGTGAACGTCCAGATGGACTCGTCGACGCCGGCGGTCTTCACCACCGCCCCGTCGGGGGAGAGGTTGCCGCGCAGCACCGCCAGGCCGCCGTCGGCGGAGTGGGCGTGCGCGACGTCGCGGATGCAGCCGGCGGCGGCGTCGGTGTCCAGGGAGTGCCAGCGCTCGGACTGGGAGAACGCGGTGGCGGAGCGCACGCAGCCGGGCGCGGCGTGGAACATCTCCACGGCCTCCGCCGACGGGGAGCCGCCCCGGACGTCCCAGTTCTTCAGCCACTCCGCCACCGACGCGGAGTGCACGGTCGTCACGTCGTGGTCGAGCAGCCCGGCGCGGTCCAGCTCGCCGAGGATGGCGGGGATGCCGCCGGCGCGGTGGACGTCCTCCATGAGGTAGGTGCCGTTGGGGGCGACCTTCGTCAGGCACGGCACCTGCCGGGAGCGCTGCTCGATGTCGGCGAGGGTGTAGTCCAGCCCGGCCTCCTGCGCGGCGGCCAGCAGGTGCAGGATCGTGTTCGTCGAGCCGCCCATCGCGATGTCCAGGGACATGGCGTTGTCGAACGCGGCGCGGGAGGCGACGTTGCGGGGCAGCACCGAGGCGTCGTCCTGCTCGTACCAGCGCTTGGTGATCTCCACGACGGTGCGCCCGGCGTCCTCGTAGAGCTTCTTGCGCGCGGTGTGGGTGGCCAGCACGGAGCCGTTGCCGGGCAGCGCCAGGCCGAGGGCCTCGGTGAGGCAGTTCATGGAGTTGGCGGTGAACATGCCCGAGCAGGAGCCGCAGGTGGGGCAGGCGGCCTCCTCGATGCGGGCGATGTCCTCGTCGGAGACCTCGGTGGCGACGGCGTCGGCGATGGCGGAGACGAGGTTGAGGCGGGTGCGGACGGTGCCGTCGACGAGGACGGCGGTGCCGCCCTCCATGGGGCCGCCGGAGACGAACACCGTGGGGATGTCGAGGCGCAGCGCGGCCATCAGCATCCCGGGGGTGATCTTGTCGCAGTTGCTGATGCAGATCAGGGCGTCGGCGCGGTGCGCCTCGACCATGTACTCCACGGAGTCGGCGATGAGGTCGCGGCTGGGCAGGGAGTACAGCATCCCGTCGTGGCCCATGGCGATGCCGTCGTCGACGGCGATGGTGTTGAACTCCCGCGGCACCCCGCCGGCGGCCTTGATCGCGTCGGAGACGATGCGGCCCACCGGCTGCAGGTGGGTGTGGCCGGGGACGAACTCGGTGAAGCTGTTCGCGACGGCGATGATCGGCTTGCCGAAGTCCTCCCGGGCGACGCCGGCGGCGCGCAGCAGTGCGCGGGCGCCGGCCATGTTGCGGCCGTGGGTGACGGTGCGGGAGCGCAGGACGGGCATGGCACCACCGTCGGGCACCGGCCGCCCGGGAGGAAGACGCTCCTGGTACTGGTACCGGCACCACTACCCTGCGGCCTACCCTGGCGGGGTGAGCACCGAGGCGCAGCGCCGCGAGCTGGGCGCCCTGCTGCGCGCCCGGCGGGTGCAGCTGGACCGGGCCGCCCTCGGCCTGCCGCCGGTGCCGCGCAGCCGCACCGGTGGGCTGCGCCGGGAGGAGGTCTCCGCCCTGTCCGGGGTCTCCGTCACCTGGTACACGTGGCTGGAGCAGGGCCGCGACATCCACCCCTCCCGGCAGGTGCTCGACGCGGTGGCGCGGGCGCTGCGGCTGTCGGCGGCCGAGCACGCCTACGTGCTGTCCCTGGCCGGGCTGCCCGCCCTCACCGCCGCCTCCCCGGCCGTCGCGCCCGCCCACGTGCAGCGGCTCCTCGACGCCCTGCACGGCTCGCCCGCGTTCGCGCTGACCAGCGCGTGGGACATCGCCGCGTGGAACGCCGCCTACGCGGTGCTCTACCCGCACATCGGCTCCGGCGCGGACCGCAACCTGCTGTGGTCGGTGTTCACCGACCCCTACGTGCGCGAGCTGCTGCCCGACTGGGACACCGACAGCCGCCGGTTCCTCGCCGAGTTCCGCGCCGAGGCCGGCCCGCACCTCGGGGAGCCCGCCGTCGCGGCGCTCGTGGCGCGCCTGAGCGCGGCCAGCGAGGAGTTCCGGGCGGGCTGGACCGGCGGCGGGGTGGAGGGGTTCACCTCCCGCGAGCGGCTGTTCCACCACCCGCGGGTGGGCGACCTGCGGCTGGAGCAGCACCGCCTCGTGCCGGCCGACGTGCCGGGGCTGTCCGTGGTGGTCTACACGCCGGTGGACGACGGGCGCACCCCCGCGGCCCTGGCGGCGCTGCTGGGCTGACGGGCCCGGCCCGCGGGCCTGGGCTGACGGGCCCGGCCCGCGGGCCGGTGGGGCGATGCTGGGTGGGTGGCGGTGGACGGCGGGGACCTGCGGCACGTGCGCTGGCTCGGTGGGGGCAGCGGGGCGGGCAAGTCGACGACCGCCCGGCGCCTGGCCGCCGAGCACGACCTGCACCTGTACGCCACCGACGACGTGATGGCCGAGCACGCCCGGCGCTGCCCGCCGCGGCGGTGCCCGCAGCTGCACGCGTTCCTGGCGATGGACGAGGACGAGCGCTGGGTCCACCGCTCCCCGGAGGAGATGCTGGAGACCTTCCACTGGTTCCGCGGCGAGGCCTTCGACCTGGTCGTGGAGGACCTGCTGGCCCTGCCCGCGGACCGGGGCGTGCTGGTGGAGGGGTTCCGGTTGCTGCCGCACCTGGTCGCGCCGCTGCTGAGCGCCCCGCGGCAGGCGGTGTGGCTGCTGCCGACACCGCAGTTCCGGCGGGCCGCGTTCGAGGCGCGGGGCGGGCTGTGGCAGATCGCTGGCCGGACCGGCGACCCGCCGCGGGCGCTGGCCAACCTGCTGGAGCGGGACCGGCTGTTCACCGACCACCTGCGCCGCGAGACCCACCGGTGCGGGCTGGCCGCCGTCGAGGTCGGCACCGGGCTGGGCGAGCCGGGGCTGGCGCGGCTGGTGGCCGACGCGCTGGGCCTGCCGGCCGGGCCGCGGCCGCGGACCTCACCCTGACGTCGGGGTGCCCCGGCCGGTCGTCCCCCACGGTCTGCCGGTGCAGGTGGGAGAGGACCTCGCGCCCCCCGGCCAGCCGTTCCTCCACCCGGGGAACCCAGCCGCGCCCCGCGGGTCGCGGCGGTGTCCTGGCGTCACGCTCGTGGCGTCGTGCGGATCGCGGTGGCCGACGTCCGCTCGTGCCGCGCCGCGGCGCGTCCGGTCACGGCGCCGCTCACCGACGCGCAGGGCTCCGGGCGGAACCCGGCGCGCGTCTCAGACGCGGAAGGCGCCCACCGCCTCGCGCAACCGCCCCGACGTCTCGCGCAGCGCCTCGACGGAGGCGCGCACCTGCTCCAGGCTCGCGCGGTCGGCTGCGCCGGCGCTGGCGACACCGGAGAGGACCCCCGCGATCTCGTGGGTGCCCTCGGCTGCGCCGGTCACCGTGCGGACCAGCTCACCGGTGGTCGCGGTCTGCTCCTCCACGGCAGCGGCGATGGCGGCCTGGTGGTCGTCGATGCGCGCGATGATCTCCGCGATGCGGCCGATGGTGACGGCTGCATCGGTGCTGCCGCGCTCGATGGCCGCGACCTTGCGGGTGATGTCCTCGGTGGCGCGCCCGGTCTGCTGCGCCAGTTCCTTCACCTCGCCGGCCACGACCGCGAAGCCCTTGCCCATCTCCCCCGCCCGGGCGGCCTCGATGGTGGCGTTGAGCGCCAGCAGGTTCGTCTGCTCCGCGATCGCGGTGATGGTGCCCACGACGCTGGCGATCGCGCGGGTGGCGTCGCCCAGCTCGGCGACGGTGGCGCGGGTGGCTTCAGCGGCCTCCACGGCCTCGCGGGCCACCGAGGCCGACTGCGCCATGCCGGAGGAGATCTCGTTGATGGCCGAGCCCAGCTCCTCCGCGCCCGTGGCGATGGTGGACACGTCCGCGGAGACCACGTCCGCCGAGCGGGCCGCCCGGTCGGTGTCGTCGGCGGCGCGCTCGTTGGCGGCGGACAGCTCCTGCGAGCGCCCGGCGAGCTCCTCGGCCATCCCGGCGACCTCGCGGGCGCTGGTGGCGACCTCGCCGACGGTGCGTCGGGTGGCGGTCACGGCGGCCTCCAGGGCCTCGGCCATCTCGCGGAACTCGTCGCCGCCGTCGACGACGGGCACGACGGTCAGGTCACCCTCGGCGACGCGGTGCAGGTCGGCGACGGCGCGGCGCAGCGGGCCGACGACGCTGCGGGTGAGGACCACCAGCAGCAGCACGGTCAGCGCGGCCGCGACGACCAGCGCGGCGAGGACGAGGGTGCGGCTGCGGTCGGCGGCGGCGTCGGCCTCGACGGCGGACGCGGAGGCGCGGGTCTCGACGGACTCCGCGAGCTCCTGGGTGGCGACGAGCATGTCGGCGTAGGCGGCGAAGCCGACCTCCAGGAACTCGGTCTCGGCGGCCACCACGTCGCCGGACCGGTACAGCGCCACGGCCCGTTCCTCGGAGGCGAAGTACTCGTCCCAGAGGGAGGCGACCTGCGCGGCGAGCTCGCGCTCGCCGTCGGTCATCAGGTCGGTGGGCGCCGCGGCCAGGGCCTCCTGCAGAGCGGCCTTGGCCGTCAGGAACCCGGCGCGGTTGTCGGAGGAGTCCTCGACGGCCTCGGGAAGCCCGATGCGGCGGGCGTCCCACGCGTAGGCGACCTGCCAACCGCTGACGTCGCCGTTGTAGAAGCGCTGCTCGTCGACGAAGCGCAGCAGCTGGGTCATCTGCCGCTGCTCGGCCAGCGAGCGCGACTGCGCGGAGATGCTGGCGAGGGCCGCCGCGCCGGTGGCCACGAGCAGGGCGAGGACGACCCCGAAGGCGAGGGCGAGGCGTGTGCCCACGCGGGCGCGGCGCAGCAGGGACGACATGGGGCAGGACCTTCCGCGGACCTCGGGAACGGTGCGTGTCCTTCCGCATCGGCAGGTCCGGCACCGATCCTGAGCCGCCCACCGGTGCCACCGGGGTGGCGGCGGGCACGTCGTCGGCGTTCAGCGCCTATCGGTCCGGGAGGGGCGCGTGGGTGGAGTCCAGGTAGCTGCACAGCAGGCGCGTCCACGCCTCGGGCTGGTCGAGGTGGGCGTCGTGGCCGGCGCCGGGGACGACGACGTGGCCGGTGCCCGGCCGCAGCGCGAGCATCCGGTCGATCTCCGCGGTGTCGAGGTCGCTGCGCTCCGCCTGCACGAGCAGCGTCGGTGCCTGCACCTGCTGCCACTCCGCCCAGCGCGCCACCTCGGCCACGGCCGCGATGGCCGCCTGCACCACGTCCGCGTCGAAGCGCGGCCAGAACCCGCCGTCGCGTTCGTGCAGGTCCTGCGCCCATGCCACGGCGATCGGTGTCCCCCCGAGGTGCTCCACGGCGGCCTCCCGCGAGGGGAACGGCACCGGCCAGGCGGCGAACCAGCTCCCCAGCTGCGCCGACGTGTCCTCCGCCCCGCCACCGACGCCGCCCTCCAGCAGCACCAGGTACCGCACCAGGTGCGGGTGCCACGCGGCCAGCAGCAGCGCGGTGTGCGCCCCCATCGACTGCCCCACCACCGAGACCGGGCCGCCGCCGGCCGCGGTGGTGATGAGGGCGGCGACGTCGTCGACGTGGGCGCGGCGGGAGGTGTCGGCGGGGCGGCGGGTGCTGTGCCCGTGGCCGCGCTGGTCCAGCACCAGCACCCGGTACCCGTCGGCCAGCGCCTCGGCGGTGGCCACCAGTTCCTGCGCGCTGCCGGCCAGGCCGTGCAGGAGGATCACCACCGGTCCGGGACCGCCGGTGTCCAGGTAGGACAGGGTCACGTCCTCGCGGTGCACCTGCAAGCGCTGCACGCCGAGACCCTACGGCCACCACCTGAGCCGATGCCGATGAGGCGGCGTGCTGCAGCGCGATGCGGTGGACCGCGGAGCAGCGGTCGGGCAAGGTCGCTTCCCGTGACGATCACCGATGACGTGGTGCGGCTGCGCCGGGCCGGCACGGACGACGCGATGTGACGTCCAGGTCCGCCCACCACCGGGCCGCGGAGCCGGTGTCGTACCGTCCCCTCCCCCTGGACCTCGGCGACGTCCGCTACGCCCACGGCCCGGACTCCTCCCGTCGGCCCGGCGTACCCGCCGGCACGACCACCGAGCTGCGGTGGGACGCCAGCAGCGTCTACCCGGGCACCTCGCGGAAAATCTGGATCCACGTCCCTGCGCGGTACGACGACTCGCAACCGGCCGGCCTGGTGGTGTTCAACGACGGCTGGTGGTACCTCGACCCCGCCGGCGAGGTCCGCGGCGCCGTCGTGCTGGACAACCTCGTCCACCGCGGCGACATCCCATCCACGATCGGGGTCTTCGTCGACCCCGGCGAGTTCCCCGGCGCCGCCCAGCCGAAGAACCGCAACGTCGAGTACGACGCCTTCGACGACCGCTACGCGACCTTGCTGCTGGACGAGGTCGTCCCGCTGGTCACTGCGCGGTACGCCGTCACCGACGACCCCGGGCGGTGGGTCGTCTGCGGAGGCAGCAGCGGAGGCAACGCGGCCTTCACCGCCGCCTGGCTGCGCCCGGACCGCTTCCGCCGCGCCGTGTGCTTCCTGTCCAGCTTCGCCCAGATGCCCGGCGGCAACCCCTACCCCGGCCTCCTCGCGCGCACCGCGCCGAAGCCGCTGCGGTTCTTCCTGCAGGCCAGGCACCGCGACCTCGGCTGGAACCAGCCGACGGGAAACTGGTTCGCGGAGAACCTGCGCGTGGCGGCCGCACTGGCCGAGGCCGGCTACGACATCCGCCTCGTCCTCGGCGAGGGCGGTCACAGCCCCAACCACGGCGGTGTCCTCCTGCCCGACGCCCTGCGCTGGGCCCTGGCCTCACCCGGTTGAACGCCTCCGGTGCTGCTCCGGCCGGGCCCGGCGCGCGGGTCAGGACCGACCGGCGAGGTGGTCGGCTCGTGCTCGGTGCGCGACGAGCCGGTTGAGGCGTTCGGACATCAGCAGGCCCAGGACCACCAGCGCGGCGAGGAACAGCGGGAGGATCCACATCCCCGCCCAGGCCGAGACGAGGCCGAACGAGGGTGGCGCGAGGGTCGAGCCGGTGTAGGCCGCGGCCATCTGGATGCCGATGACGGCCTGGGAGTTGCCGCGGCCGAAGTTGACCGGGGTGGAGTGGATGATCGCCGGGTAGATCGGCGCGCACCCCAGTCCTGCGACCACGAGGCCGACGAGGGCGAGCGCGTCGGTTTCCACGGGCAGGGTCAGCATCACGACACCGAGGCCGACCATCGCGAAGCCGCCGCGGATCAGCCGCCGGTCCCTGGTGCGGTCGGCGAGGAAGCCGGCCAGGAACCGTCCGACGGTGATGCCCAGCAGGAACAGCGAGGCGAACGCGGCCGCCGTGGCGGGGGCGACCCCGCGGTCGGCGACCAGGTACGTCGATGCCCACAGCATCGAGGTGCTCTCCAGCGCGCAGTAGGCGAAGAAGGCGATCAGGATCGAGACGACGCCGGGGATGCGCAGCGCCTGCGCGAGCGGGACGTGGGTGCTACCGCTGCCCGACGGCTCGCTCGCGGCCTCCTGCGCCTCGTCGCTCCGGGTGGCGTGCCCGGGTGGCACGGTCGGGTTGACCTTCCCCCACAGCGGCAGGCTGACGATCAGCACGAACGCCAGGACGGCCTGGGCCAGGCCGGTGGTCCGGTAGGCGCTGGACCAGC
>NZ_BAABIL010000252.1:0-6724 GCF_039542765.1 Kineococcus glutinatus | reverse complement strand
CGCACCCTGGCGGCGCTGCGCCGCCGCGGCCTGCCGCGCCGCCGGGTGCCCCGTGCGCTCGGACGCCTTCGGCGTCGGCCCCCGGCCCTCCAGGCCGCGGCGGTTCTTGCCGCCGGTGCCCGTGCCCGAGCCGACGTTCTTCGACGACTTGCGGACCGCCCCGCGTCGCTGGGAGTTGCCTGCCACTACTGCTCACCCTCCACGGTCCACGTCGGCCCCGCCGAGGTGTCCTCGATCACGATGCCGGCCCCCTTGAGCCGGTCCCTGATGGCGTCGGCCGCGGCGAAGTCCCGCGCCGCCCGCGCCCGCGCCCGCTCCTCCAGCTGCGCCGCCACGAGCACGTCCAGCGCGCCCCGCAGCCGCGCCGCCGCACCGGCGGACCCCTCCTGCGCCGTCCACAGCGGCGACAGCGGGTCCAGGCCCAGCACGTCGAGCCCGGCCCGCACGCGCCCCAGCGCCGCCGCCAGCGTCCCCGCGTCACCGGCCGCCAGCGCGGCGTTGCCCGCCCGGACGTCCTCGTGCAGGACCGCCAGCGCCGTCGGGGTCGCCAGGTCGTCGTCCATCGCCGCGGCGAAGTCCGCACCGACACCCGCCGGGACGGACCCCGCCCCACCCAGCCGCTCGCCGGCGCGGCGCACGAAACCCTCCAGGCGGGCGTAGGCGGTCTCCGCCTCCGCCAGGGAACCCTCCGACCACTCCAGGTGGGAGCGGTAGTGCGCCGAGACCAGGTAGTAGCGCAGCACCACACCGCGGTAGCGGCCCAGCAGGTGCGGGACGCCGAGCACGTTGCCCAGCGACTTGCTCATCTTCTCCCCGGCCATCGTGACCCAGCCGTTGTGCAGCCAGTACCGCGCGAAACCGTCCCCGGCCGCCCGCGACTGCGCCAGCTCGTTCTCGTGGTGCGGGAAGCGCAGGTCCAGCCCGCCGCCGTGCACGTCGAACTCCGCGCCCAGGTAGCGCCCGGCCATCGCCGAGCACTCCAGGTGCCAGCCCGGCCGGCCCCGGCCCCACGGCGTCGCCCACGACGCGGTCGCCGGCTCACCGGCCTTGGCGCCCTTCCACAGCGCGAAGTCCCGCGGGTCGCGCTTGCCGCGCGGGTCGGCGTCGGCGGCGTCCTGCATGTCGTCGAGGCGCTGGTGCGTCAGCTCCCCGTAGGACGGCCAGGAGCGCACGTCGAAGTAGACGTCCCCCGAGCCGTCCCCGGCGGCGTAGGCGTGCCCGGCGGCGAGCAGGCGCTCGACCAGCTCGACCATCTCCGGCACGTGGCCGGTGGCGCGCGGCTCGATCGTCGCGGGCAGCACGCCGAGGGCGTCGTAGGCCGCGGCGAACTCCCGCTCGTGGCGGTAGGCGTGCGCCCACCACTCCACGCCCGCCTCGGCCGACCTGGCGAGGATCTTGTCGTCGACGTCGGTGACGTTGCGGACGTAGGTCACCTCGAGACCACCGGCGACCAGCCAGCGGCGCAGCACGTCGAAGGCGACCTGCGAGCGCACGTGCCCGAGGTGGGGCGAGCCCTGGGGGGTGGCGCCGCAGACGTACACGCCGACCCGGCCGGGGTGCAGCGGCACGAAGTCGCGCACCGCCCCTCGGGAGCTGTCGTACAGGCGCAGGCTCACCGGGCAAGGCTACCGGGGGCGGACCGGTCCACCCGCCCGGAACCTCGCGGGCACCCGGCAGGAGCGTTACCGTCCGCTCATGCCGTCGACCGTGACCGGAGTCGTCTCGCGGGCCAAGGGCGCCCCCGTGGAGCTGGTGGAGATCGTGGTGCCCGACCCGGGCCCGGGTGAGGTGGTGGTGGACGTCGCGGCGTGCGGGGTGTGCCACACCGACCTGCACTACCGCGAGGGCGGCATCAACGACGAGTTCCCGTTCCTGCTGGGGCACGAGGCCGCCGGCACCGTGGCCGCCGTCGGGGAGGGCGTGAGCACCCACGCCGTCGGGGACCGGGTGGTGCTGAACTGGCGGGCGGTGTGCGGTCGCTGCCGGGCCTGCAGGCGCGGTGAGCCGCAGTACTGCTTCGCCACCCACAACGCGAGCCGGCCGATGACGCTGGCCGACGGCACCCCGCTCTCGCCCGCGCTGGGCATCGGGGCCTTCGCCGCCAAGACCCTGGTGGCCGCCGGCCAGGCCACGATCATCGACACCGATGCCCTGGGCGGCTGGTGGGACCCGGCGGTGGCCGGGCTGCTGGGCTGCGGGGTGATGGCCGGCCTGGGCGCGGCGGTCAACACCGCCCCGGTGCGCCGCGGCGACACGGTGGCCGTGATCGGCTGCGGTGGGGTGGGGTGCGCGGCGATCGCCGGGGCGGTGCTGGCCGGGGCGCGGCGGGTCGTCGCCGTCGACGTCGACGCCGGGAAGCTCGCGTGGGCGCAGCGGCTGGGGGCCAGCCACACCGTCGACTCCTCGCGGCTGGACGAGGACGGCGTGGTGGCCGCGGTGCAGGCGCTCACCGACGGCGTCGGGGCAGACGTGGTGATCGACGCGGTGGGCCGACCCGAGACGTGGCGGCAGGCGTTCTACGCCCGCGACCTGGCCGGCACCGTGGTGCTGGTCGGGGTCCCCACCCCCGAGATGCAGCTGAGCGTCCCGCTGCTGGACGTCTTCGGCCGCGGGGGTGCGCTGAAGTCGTCCTGGTACGGGGACTGCCTGCCCGAGCGGGACTTCCCCGCCCTGCTGGAGCTGCACACCCGCGGCCGGTTGCCGCTGGACGCCTTCGTCACCGAGCGCATCGCCCTGGAGGAGGTCGAAGCCGCCTTCGCGACCATGGCCCGCGGCGACGTCCTGCGCTCCGTGGTGGTGCTGGACGGCAGCGGCGCGGGAGCGACCTCGTGAGCGCCCGCGTCGAGCACCTCGTCACCTCCGGCACGTTCAGCCTCGACGGGCAGACCTTCGACGTCGACAACAACGTCTGGATCGTCGGCGACGACACCGAGTGCGTCGTCATCGACGCCCCCCACGACGCCCGCGCCGTCGCCGACGCCGCCCTCGGCACCACCGGCGCGCGCCGGGTGCTGGCCGTGGTCTGCACCCACGCCCACGACGACCACGTCCGCCGCGCCCCCGAGCTGGCCGAGCGCCTCACCGCGGTGCAGGGCCGGCACGTGCCGATCCTGCTGCACCCCGCCGACCAGCCCGTCTGGGAGCTCACCCACGGGCGCACCGCCGCCGGTGCCGCCGACGACGGCACCGGCGCGAGCTCCCCCGGCCCCTCGCACGCCACCACGCCGCTGGCCGACGGGCAGGTCCTGCAGGTGGCCGGCACGGAGCTGCACGTCCTGCACACCCCCGGGCACAGCCCCGGCTCGGTCTGCCTCTACGCCCCCGAGCTCGCGACCGTCTTCACCGGCGACACCCTGTTCGCCGGCGGCCCCGGCGCGACGGGACGCTCGTTCTCCGACTTCCCCACGATCGTCGACTCCATCCGCGAGCGGCTGCTCACCCTGCCCCCGGACACCCGGGTGCTCACCGGCCACGGGGGGTCCACCACGATCGGCGACGAGGCCCCGCACCTGCAGGAGTGGATCGACCGCGGGCACTGACCCGGCCGCACCCGGCACCCGCACCCGGCGCCAGCGGATGCCGGGAGCCCGCCCGGCTGGCAGCATCCAGGCACTGCCGACCCCCCGAGGAGCCTGGACGTCGTGACCGAGAACGTGCCTCCCGCACCCGTGGCGGCCACGGGCGAGCCCACGAAGGACGTGGTGGGCTCCAAGGTGTCCTCCGCCGCCCAGTGGGCGCTGCGGCTGCTCATCCTGGGCGCCTTCGCGTACGCGCTGCTGTGGCTGCTCGGCAAGAGCTGGTCGCTGCTCTTCCCCCTGCTGCTCGGCGTGCTGCTCGCCGCGGTGCTGTGGCCCCTGACGGCGCTGCTGCGCCGGTTCCTGCCGAACGTCGTGGCGGCGCTGCTGTCGCTGCTGGTCCTCGTGGGCGTCGTCGCCGGCGTGTTCGCCTCGATCATCCCCAGCGTCACCAGCCAGACGTCGGAGGTCGTCGACAGCGCCAACGCCGGCCTGGACCAGGTGCAGACCTGGGTGACCGGCCCCCCGCTCAACCTCGGCGACGACCAGATCGGCGACCTCATCAACGAGGGGGTCAGCCGGCTGCAGTCCAACGCGCAGTCCATCGCGCTCGGCGTGGTCGGCGGCCTCAGCAGCGTCGGCTCGGGCGTGATCACCACGCTGCTCGTGCTGGTGCTGGCGTTCTTCTGCCTCAACGACGGCGACCGCTTCATCCCCTGGTCGCGCCGCTGGCTGGACGAGCGCACCTGGCGGCACGCCGACGCCCTGGGCACCCGCATCTGGAAGGTGCTGCGCGGCTACATCCTCTCCCAGGCGGCGGTGGCGTTCGTGGACGCGCTGTTCATCGGCGTCGGCCTCGCCGTCCTCGACGTGCCCTTCGCGCTGCCGCTGGGCGTCATCATCTTCTTCGCGTCGTTCATCCCGATCATCGGCGCCGTGGTCACCGGGCTGCTGGCGGTGCTGGTGGCCCTGGTGACGGCCGGGTGGGTCCAGGCGCTCATCGTGCTGGGCATCGTGCTGCTGGTGCAGCAGATCGAGGGCAACGTCCTGCAGCCGCTCCTGGTCGGGCACACCATGAACCTGCACCCCGGCGTGGTCATCGGTGCCGTGACCATCGGCAGCACGCTCTACGGCATCACCGGGGCGTTCCTGTCCGTGCCGGTGGCGGCGATCCTCGCGGTGGTGCTGCGCTACGTGCGGCACACGCTGCGACCCGACGAGCCGGAGAACCCCGAGCGCGACGAGCGCGAGCAGGAGCGGATCGAGCGCATCCAGCGGCTGCGGCGGGCGCCCCGGCCGGCGGAGCAGCGGGCCGAGCCGGCGTCCTGAGCCCCGGGGTGGGGCCCCGCCCGCGCGGAGGGCCCTACCCCCCGGCCAGCGGCACGACGAGGGCGGTCGCGACGGCCGCCAGCCCCTCCCCGCGGCCGGTGAAGCCCAGCCCGTCGGTGGTGGTCCCCGCGACGCTCACGGGGGCGCCGCACGCCTCGCCGAGCGCCAGCTGCGCCTCGGCCCGGCGGGTGCCGATCTTGGGGGCGTTGCCGATGACCTGCACGGAGACGTTGCCGATGCGGAAGCCGGCCTCGCGCACCAGCCGGGCGGCCTCCGCGAGCAGCACGGGCCCCGGCGCGCCGGCCCACTGCGGCCGCGAGGTGCCGAAGTGCAGGCCCAGGTCGCCCAGGCCGGCCGCGGCGAAGAGGGCGTCGGCGGCGGCGTGGGCCGCGACGTCGCCGTCGGAGTGCCCCTCGGGGCCGGTGGGCTCCCCGGGCCACAGCAGCCCGGCCACCCGGCAGGGCCGGCCGGCGGCGAGGGCGTGCACGTCGACGCCCGTCCCCACCCGGGGCAGGGGCTGCAGGCTGCTCACGGGGCCTCCTCGGCGCGTTCGGGGGCGTGCCCGGCCAGCACGGCCTCGGCCAGCAGCAGGTCGATCGGTCGGGTGATCTTGAAGGCGTGCTCCGAGCCGGGCACGACGAGCACCTCGTGCCCGGCGGCCTCGACCATGCCCGCGTCGTCCGTCACGGCCAGCCCCGCCGGCGGGTCGGCGTGCACGGCCCGCAGCAGGGCGGCGTCGAAGCCCTGCGGGGTCTGCACGGCCCACAGCTCGCGGCGGTCGGGCGTGCCGACGACGACACCGCCGCGGACCTGCTTGATCGTGTCGGTCACCGGCAGGGCCGGCACCACGGCGCGGGCGCCGGCGCGGACGGCGCGGACGACGTCGGCGAACACGGCGGGCGGCGTCAGGCAGCGGGCGGCGTCGTGGACCAGCACGACGTCGACGTCCCCGGGGACCCGGTCGAGGGCCGCGCGCACGGAGCCCTGCCGATCGGGGGCCCCCTCCACGACGTGCACCTCGCACCGCCCCGCGACCGGGGCCAGCAGCGACGTCACCCGCGCGCTCGACCCCGGGGGGCAGGCGACCACGACGACGTCCACGCCGGCCGCCCGGCTGAGCGCGTGCACCAGCAACGGCCGCCCGGCCAGCTCGACCAGGGCCTTGGGGCGCGCCGCGCCCAGCCGTTCGCCCCGACCCGCCGCCGGGACGACGAGCGCGGACCTCAGGACGCGAGGACCTCGTCGAGGAGGGACTCGGCCTTGTCCTCGTTGGTGTTCTCGGCCAGGGCCAGCTCGGAGACGAGGATCTGCCGCGCCTTGGCGAGCATCCGCTTCTCCCCCGCGGACAGACCGCGGTCCTGGTCGCGGCGCCACAGGTCGCGCACGACCTCGGCGACCTTGATCACGTCACCGGAGGCCAGCTTCTCGAGGTTCGCCTTGTAGCGGCGCGACCAGTTGGTCGGCTCCTCGGCGTACGGGGTGCGCAGCACCGAGAACACCCGCTCCAGGCCCTCGCGGCCGACGACGTCGCGCACACCCACCAGGTCGACGTTGTCCGCGGGAACCTCGATGGTCAGGTCGCCCTGGGCGACCTTCAGGACGAGGTAGAGCTTGTCCTCGCCCTTGATGGTCCGGGTCTTGATCTCCTCGATCAGTGCGGCCCCGTGATGGGGGTAGACAACCGTTTCGCCGACCGTGAAAGCCATGTTATTGAGACCCCTTTCCCTGTTTCCAGGTTACCACGGGAAGCGCTCCCCGGACAGACCCGTGATCCGCGTTTTCGCAGGTCAGAGCCCCCGCGCACCGCCGATCCCGCCTTGACAGGGCCGCCGGGACGTGCTGCCGGGGCCCCCGCCGCCCCCGCCGCGCGCGCCGCGGCG
>NZ_BAABIL010000251.1:0-833 GCF_039542765.1 Kineococcus glutinatus | reverse complement strand
GCCCGGCGCACCGCCGCCGCTGGCGGGCTGACCGCCGCCGGTGGGGGTGGTCGTGGTGTCGACGCCGACGGTGAGGGCGAGGGTGTAGCCGCTGGTGGCGTCGCCGGAGACGGTGGGCAGCTGGCTGGCGCCGGAGTCGTCGCCGAAGACGTTGTCGGCGGCCAGGCTGACCTTCGCCAGGTTGGTGACCGACTGCTCGTAGCCGGTGGTGGCGTAGGCGGCCTCGCAGGTGGCCTGCGGCATCGCCACCTGGGAGGTGGCGATGGCGTTGGCCGCGTCGGTGGTGGACGCGACGTCGGGGTAGACCTCGAAGTGGACGTGCGGCCAGCGCCCGTCGTAGCAGGCGGGGAAGATGCTGGTGAAGGTGACCACGCCCTCGGCGTCGGCGACCTGCACCCCGCGCAGGTAGTTCTCCGCGGTGATGCCCTCGGAGTACATGGAGTACTCCCCGTCGCGGTTGCAGTGCCACACGTAGACGGCCACGCCCTCGAAGGGGGCGTTGCTGCTCGCCATGTCGACGATGCTCAGCCGCAGCGTCATCGGCACGCCCTCGGCGGTGGTGGTGGAGGTGCCGAAGCTGGAGCGGATGTCGCTGCGCACCACGCCGCTCTGCTCCAGGACGTCGGCGCCGTTGGAGCCGTCGCCGGGGTAGGGGCCGGCGGTCTCGTCGGGGATCTCCGCCAGGGCGGTGGAGCTGCTCGCCGTCGAGGAGGTGGTGCTGCCCGAGGCGCTGGCGTCGCCGCCGCAGGCCGCCAGCCCGAGCCCGGCCGCGCCCAGGCCCAGGACGCCCAGCACCCGCCGGCGGTCCACCAGGGTGGCGATGTCGAAGGCCA
>NZ_BAABIL010000250.1:0-9504 GCF_039542765.1 Kineococcus glutinatus | reverse complement strand
GCCCCGCCCCGCCCCGCCCCGGAGCCGCCGGACGACGCCCGCCCGCCCGGTGAGCGCCTGGGCCTGCCGGCCGCCGGCCCCGGCTCGGTGGCCGGCTGGGGGCGGCGCGTGCTCGGCATCGCCGTGGACTGGGCGCTGGCCTCGCTCGTCGCGAACGCCTTCCTCGGCGAGGTCCTCGGCCGCCAGGCCGGGCCGCTGGTCGTCTTCGCCGTCGTGCACCTCGTCCTCGTCGGGACGACGGGCTTCACGCCGGGGCACCTGGTCGCCGGCGTCGTGGTGCGCGGCATCGACCCCGCCGGACGGCTCGGCGCCGTGGGGGTGCTGCGCTCGGCGGTGCGCGCGGTGCTGCTCTGCCTCGTCATCCCCGCCGTCGTCTACGACGGCGACCGGCGCGGCCTGCACGACCGCGCCGCCGGCACCGTGGTGCTGCGCCGCTGAGGGCGGGCACCACGGCGCCGGCGGCGCGGGGAGGAAGGGGGCGTCGGGGTCGGTGGGCCGCTCAGCGGCCGCGGGCCGCCTTGCGGTCGGGGCGCGCCCGCATCGGGTCGATGCCCTTGGGCAGGGGCGGGCGCACGCCGCCCAGGGCGCGCAGCCGCTTGCCGACGTGGGCGACCTCCTGGTTGGTCAGCTTCGGCCGCAGCTTCGTGACCTTGCGGTTGAGCGAGCGCAGCGGCACCTGCCCCTCGCCGTCGCCGGCGTAGAAGGTGTGGATCTCGACGTTGGGCACCAGGCGGGCCGTCTTGCGCTGCTCGTCCTCCACGAGGCGGCGCACCCGCTCCCGCGGCCCCTCCGCGACGAGCACGACACCCGGGCGGCCGATGGCGCGGAACACCATGTCCTGGGTGCGCGGGTTGATCGCCACCGGCTGCTGGTCGACGTTCCAGCCGCGGCGCAGCGTGCTGAGCGCGGCGCCCGCCGCCCCCGGCCGCCCGACGATCTGGGAGAACGCCGCCCGCTCTGCCCGGCGGGCCAGCACGATCGTGGCGGCGAGCACGCCCAGGAGCAGCCCGATGAGCGGGAAGTAGATCCAGTGCCCGCTGAGGACGCCGGTGACGACGCCGACCGCGACCGGCACCAGCAGGGCGAGCAGCAGCCACCAGCGGCTGGCCGGGTCCGCCGTCGTCGTCATCCGGTAGACGGCGCGGATCTGCTTGAGGCGGCCCTGCTTGCCGGCCCCGCCCGGCTTGGCGGCCTTGGAGGCCCCGCGACCCCTGCGGGGCTTGGCGGGTGCCGGGGCGGCGTCGGGGGAGGGCTTCGAGCGGGCCATGGCGCCAGGATACGGCGGCGGTGGACCGCGCCGGCGCGGTCCCCCGCCGCCACCCGGTGGGGGTGGGCGTCGGCCGGGGTGGGCGCCCGGGTCAGCTGCGCTGCAGCCGGGCGAGCAGGCTGGAGGCCTCCTGGCTGGCGGGCGACTCCCGGTCCAGGTGCGCGAGCTCCGCGGGCACCTGGCGGCCTCGGCGGCGCATCGCCTGCGCCCACAGCCGCCCCGCGCGGTAGGAGGAGCGCACCAGCGGCCCGGACATCACGCCGGCGAAGCCGATGCGCTCGGCCTCCGCGGCCAGCTCGACGAAGACCTCCGGCTTCACCCAGCGCTCCACCGGGTGGTGGCGGGGGGTGGGGCGCAGGTACTGGGTGATGGTGACGATGTCGCAGCCGGCCTCGTGCAGGTCGCGCAGCGCGGCCACGACCTCCTCGTCGGTCTCGCCCATGCCCAGGATGAGGTTGGACTTGGTGACCAGCCCGGCGTCGCGGCCCTGTGTGATCACGTCGAGGGAGCGCTCGTACCGGAAGGCGGGGCGGATCCGCTTGAAGATCCGCGGCACCGTCTCGACGTTGTGCGCGAAGACCTCCGGGGCGGCGTCGAAGACCTGCCCCAGCAGGGCCGGGTTCCCCGAGAAGTCCGGCACGAGGATCTCCACGCCGGTGCCCGGGTTGAGCGCGTGCACCTGCCGGATCGTCTCGGCGTACAGCCAGGCGCCCTCGTCGGGCAGGTCGTCGCGCGCGACGCCCGTGATCGTGGCGTAGCGCAGCCCCATCGTGGCGATGCTCTCGGCCACCCGGCGCGGCTCGTCGGTGTCCAGCGGCGACGGCTTGCCGGTGTCGATCTGGCAGAAGTCGCAGCGGCGGGTGCACTCGCTGCCACCGATGAGGAAGGTGGCCTCGCGGTCCTCCCAGCACTCGTAGATGTTGGGGCAGCCGGCCTCCTCGCACACCGTGTGCAGGCCTTCGCGCTTCACGAGGCCCTTGAGCTCGGTGTAGTCCGGCCCGGTGCGCGCCCTCGTGCGGATCCACGACGGCTTGCGCTCGATGGGCGTCTCGGCGTTGCGGGCCTCCACGCGCAGCAGCCTGCGTCCCTCCGGTGCGATCGTCACCGGCTCAGGGTACGTCGCCGTCCGGGCGCCGCCGGGGGCCGCCCGGGCGGCGACGGGGGCCGGGCGGGCGTCAGCGGGCCACCCCCTCCCGCCGCAGCTGCGCCACGAGCTCCTCCAGCGTGGCGCGGGCACCGCGGGCGTGCAGCGACCCCAGCGCCCGCAGGTAGGGACCGGTGAAGGCGGGGGAGTCGACGAGGTCGCCGAACAGCTCCCGGTCGGCGAGGAACGCGAGGGGTTCCTCCCGCTGGCGCAGCGCTGCGGCCCGCAGCCGCTCGCGCAGCCGGTCCACCACCTCGATCGGCTCGCCGGCCTCGTCGACCCCCTCGGCGTAGCGGGCCCAGGAGGCCACCACCGCGGCGGAGCGGCGCAGCTCCCCGCCGGTGGCCAGCTGGTGGCGCACCACCGGCAGCAGCCACTTGGGGATGCGGTCGGAGCTCTCCGCGCACAGCCGGGCGACGGTGTCGCGGACCCCGGCGTTGGAGAAGCGCCGGATCAGCTCCTCCTGGTAGCCGGCCAGGTCGATCCCCGGCACCGGCGCCAGGGTCGGCTCGCCCTCCTCGCGCATGTACCCCAGCAGGAACTCCGCGAACAGCGGCTCCTGGCACACCTCGTGCACGAGCCGGTGGCCGGCGAGGTGGCCGAAGTAGCACAGCGCCTGGTGGCTGGCGTTGAGCAGCCGCAGCTTCATCAGCTCGTAGGGACCGACGTCGGCGACCACCTGCACGCCCGCCTCCTCCAGGGGCGGGCGGCCCGCGCCGAAGCCGTCCTCCAGCACCCACTGGGTGAACGGCTCGCACACCACCGGCCACGCGTCCTCCACCCCGAAGCGGCGGGCCAGCTCCGCGCGGTCCTCCTCGGTCGTCTGCGGGGTGATGCGGTCCACCATCGAGTTCGGGAAGCGCACCTCCCGCTCCACCCAGGCGCCCAGCTCGGCGTCGAGGGCGGTGGCGAAGGCCGTGAACGCCCGGTGGGCCACCTCGCCGTTGCCCTGGACGTTGTCGCAGGACATCACCGTGAACGGCGGCACGCCGCGCTCCCGGCGCAGCGCGAGGGCGGCGGTGACGAGGCCGAACGTGGTGCGCGGCACCGCCCCGGGCTCCAGGTCGGCGGCCACGTCGGGGTTCGACAGGTCGAACCCGCCGGTCACGGCGTGGATGTTGTAGCCGCCCTCGGTCACGGTGAGGGAGACGATCCGCACCGCCTCCTCGGCCATCCGCTCCACGACCGCGGCCGGGTCGTCCGGGGCGAGCAGGTACTCCACGAGCGAGCCGACGACGCGCGGCTCCCACGTGCCGTCGGGGTGCTTGAGCACGAGGGTGTAGAGGCCGTCCTGGGCGCGCAGCGCGTCGCGCATCCGGGCGTCGGAGGGCAGCACGCCGACACCGCAGATCCCCCAGTCCCGGGCCAGGCCGCGCTCCAGGAGGCGGTCGACGTACATCGCCTGGTGCGCGCGGTGGAAGCCGCCCACGCCGAGGTGGACGATCCCCACCCGCACGCCGGCGCGGTCGTAGGTGGGGACGGGCAGGCGCTCGGCGAGCGCGGGCAGCGCCTCGGCGCTGAGGTGCGTCACGGGGACCTCCGGGGTCGGGACGGGCGGGCTGCCGGGCGGCGCGCGGCACGGGGGGCGGGCTCGGGCAGGTCGAGGACCTGCCGGGCGTGGGTGGTGTGCGTGACGAGGGTGGAGACGACGCCGCTGCGCAGCGCCGCGGCCGTGCCCAGCGCGCGCCCGAGGCCGGAGGCCATCGCGATGACGTCGGGGGTGCGCCGCAGCTGCTCCACGGTGACGCCGACCACCCGGTCCGCCAGGTCGGGCAGGGCGGTGCCGTCGACGCCGAACAGCAGGCCGGTCAGCTCCGCGCACGCGCCGGCCGCGGTCAGCGCGTCGCGGTCGGCGGGGGACAGGGAGTCGTAGGCGGTGGACTCCCCGGCGGCCCAGTAGCCGATGGAGACCACGGCGCGGGTGAGCGAGTCGTGCTCGGCGAGGGCCTCGGCGATGCCGCTCTGCGAGCGCAGCCCCTCGGCGGTGGCCGCGTCCGGCACGGCCAGCGGGGCGTAGAAGGTGACCGCGGAGCTGCCGGTGGCCTCGGCGATGCGGTGCACCACGTCGACGGCGCTCTCGCGGACGTCGGGGCGCGGCAGCGCGCCGCTGAGCTGGACGCAGCGGCAGTGCAGCGGGGCCCGCACGCCGGCGGAGAGCACGGAGATCGTGCGGCCCCAGGCGAGGCCCACCACGTCCTCCGGTGTCACCACCTCCTCCAGCAGCCCCGCGGTGAACCGGGCCACCGCCCGCCGCCCGCCGTCGACGCCGTCCTCCTCGGGCACCACGACGAAGGCGCTGCGCAGGCCGAAGCGGGCCCGCAGCTCCTCCGACATCTCCCCGTCGAGGGAGGCGGGCGGGTGGATCTCGATGCGGACCAGGCCGTGGTCCACGGCGGTGGACAGCAGCCGCGCCACCTTGAAGCGGCTCACGCCGAGCTGGCGGGCGATCTCCACCTTCGTCATGCCCTCGACGTGGAAGCGCCGGGCGACGGTGGCGGCCAGCGCCAGGGTGCTGACCGAACCCGGTGCGCCGGCGCGCGCTGGCGTCCGCGCCACGTCGCCCCCTTCCGTCGGCAGGACCCGCGGTGCCGCTGCCGCCCGTCGCGCCGACGCGCGGCGCACGTGGTTGACAACCCGCGGCGGCAGCGGTGGACGTGTGCTCACGTGAGAGTAGCCCGCTCAGATGAGCGGAGCAATGGCGGAACCGCCGGTTCACCCGGCACCGACCGCACGACCCACCTGTCGACGCAGACACCGGGAGGGCACCATGGCCCGACGCCACCGACCGTCGCGCGCGGCGCTCGCCGCGGCCCTCGCCTGCGGCCTCGCGCTCACCGCCTGCGCGGGCGCCGGCGGGCGGACCGCAGCCGGTGGCAGCGGCGACAGCATCGACGTGCTCATGGTGAACAACCCGCAGATGGTCGACCTGCAGGAGCTCACCGCCGAGCACTTCACCGCCGAGACCGGCATCACCGTCAACTACACGGTGCTGCCCGAGAACGACGTCCGGGACAAGATCAGCCAGGAGTTCTCCAGCCAGGCCGGGCAGTACGACGTGGCGAGCATCTCCAACTACGAGGTGCCCTTCTACTCCGAGAACGGCTGGCTGGCGCCCCTCGACGGCTACATCGAGGCCGACCCCGACTTCGACCAGGACGACGTCCTCCCGCCCATCGCCAGCGGCCTGCGCGGCGCCGACGGCGCGGTCTACGCCGAGCCGTTCTACGGGGAGTCCTCCTTCCTCATGTACCGCGCGGACGTGTTCGAGCAGGCAGGCCTGACGGTGCCCGAGAAACCCACCTGGCAGCAGGTCGCCGACCTCGCCGCCCGCGTCGACGGCGCCCAGCCGGGCATGAAGGGGATCTGCCTGCGCGGCCAGCCCGGCTGGGGACAGCTCTTCGCCCCGCTCACCACCGTGGTCAACACCTTCGGCGGCACCTGGTTCGACGCCGACTGGAACGCGCGGGTCGACGCACCCGAGTTCACCGAGGCCACCGAGTTCTACGTCGACCTCGTCCGCGCCCACGGCGAGGCCGGCGCCCCGCAGGCCGGGTTCACCGAGTGCCTCAACGCCATGACACAGGGCGGCGTCGCGATGTGGTACGACGCGACGTCCGCCGCCGGCTCCCTGGAGGCCGAGGGATCCCCCGTCGCGGGGAAGATCGGCTACGCGCAGGCGCCCGTCGTGGAGACGGACTCCTCCGGCTGGATCTACTCCTGGGCCTGGGGCGTGCAGCAGGCCAGCGAGAAGAAGGACGACGCCTGGGAGTTCATCTCCTGGGCCTCCAGCAAGGAGTACGAGGAACTCGTCGGCGAGGAGCTGGGCTGGCCCCGCGTCCCGGCCGGCAAGCGGGCCTCGACCTACGCCAACCCCGACTACCAGGCCTCGGCCGGCCCCTTCTACCAGGCCACCCAGGAGGCCATCAGCTCCGCCGACCCGGAGAACCCCGGCGTGCAGCCGCGCCCGGCGCCCGGGATCCAGTTCGTCGGCATCCCCGAGTTCACCGACCTGGGGACGAAGGTCTCCCAGCTGGTCAGCTCCGCCATCGCCGGGCGCGAGAGCGTCGAGGACGCCCTCGACGTGGGCCAGCAGCTCGCAGAGCGCGTCGGTGAGCGCTACCAGGAGTGAACCGGCGGTGAGCCGGTCCAGAACCCGGGGCGGCACGCCCCCGCGACCGCCCGTGGAGGGACGACAGCCATGACCACCGGTACCTCCGCCCCCCGCGGAACCGCGACCCCGGAACGCCTGGAGGTCCGGACCGACCGCGGTTCCGCCCGGCGCACCGCGGACTGGGCCCGCCGCGCGCCCCTGCTGCCCGCGCTGGTCTTCACCATCGTCGTGACCCAGCTGCCGTTCGTCGTGACGCTCGTCGTCTCGTTCATGAGCTGGAACCCGCTCGCCCCCGACGAGCGCGGGTTCGCCGGGATCGACAACTACGTGCAGGTCTTCACCGACCCCTTCCTCCTCGACGCCGTCGTCAACACCCTGGTGATGACGGTCACCGTCGTCCTCGTCAGCCTCGTGCTGGGCCTGGGCATCGCCCTGCTGCTGGACCGGAGGTTCCCCGGGCGGGGCGCGGTGCGCACCATGATGATCGCGCCGTTCCTCGTCGTGCCGATCGCTGCGGCGCTGCTGTGGAAGCACGCCCTGTTCAACCCGTCCTACGGCCTCCTCAACGGCCTGCTCACCAGCACCTGGAGGTTGTTCGGCTCCGACTCACCGCCGCAGCCGGACTGGATCTCCAGCGCCCCGAGGATCGCCATCGAGGCCGCGCTGGTCTGGCAGTGGACGCCGTTCATGATGCTCATCCTGCTGGCCGGGCTGCAGAGCCGGGCGCTCGACGTCGTCGAGGCCGCCCGCATGGACGGGGCGAACTCCTGGCAGATCTTCCGCCACCTGACGCTGCCGCACCTGCGGCAGTACCTCGAGCTCGGCGGCCTGCTCGGGTCCATCTACATCGTGCAGAACTTCGACGCCGTCTACACCATCACCGCCGGCGGCCTCGGCAGCGCGAACCTGCCGTACACGATCTACCAGACGTTCTTCCAGGCCCACGAGTACGGGATCGCCTCGGCGATGGGCGTCGTCACCGTCATCGCCACCATCATCATCGCGACCTTCGCCCTGCGGGTCGTGTCGTCGATGTTCACCGAGGAGACCGCGCGATGAGCACCCCGACCACCACGCCGCGCGCCACCGCCCCCACCGGCCGCGCCGAGCGCAGGGCCCGCGCCGTCTCCGGGCGCTCCTCCCCGCTGTGGGGGGTCCTCGCCTGGGCCGTCGGCCTGCTGTTCGCGGCCCCCGTGCTCTGGATGGTCCTCACCTCCCTGCACGCGGAGACCGACGCGGCCACGAACCCGCCCGCGTTCGCGGCCTCGCTCACCCTGGACGGCTACCGCACCTTCTTCGCCTCCGACCCCGCAGCACCCCTCATCAACTCCGCGACCGCCTCCGTCGTCTCCACCGTGCTCGTGCTGCTGCTGGCCATCCCGGCGGCCTACGCCCTGTCGATCCGGCCGGTGCGCAAGTGGACCGACGTCATGTTCTTCTTCCTGTCCACGAAGTTCCTGCCCGTCGTCGCCGGCCTGCTGCCGCTGTACCTGTTCGCCCTGCACACCCGCACGCTGGACAACGTCTGGCTCCTCGTCGTGCTCTACACCGCCATGAACCTGCCCATCGCGGTGTGGATGATGCGCTCCTTCCTGGCGGAGGTCCCCGTGGAGATGCTGGAGGCCGCCGCCATCGACGGCGCCGGCCTCACCACCACGCTGGGCCGGATCGTCGCGCCGGTCGCGGTGCCCGGCATCGCCGCCACCGCGCTCATCTGCTTCATCTTCAGCTGGAACGAGCTGCTGCTGGCCCGGACGCTCACCGCCACCGTCGCCGGCACCTCGCCGGTGTTCCTGACGAGCTTCCTCACCAGCCAGGGCCTGTTCCTCGCCCAGCTGTGCGCCGCCGCCACCGTCGTCTCGCTGCCCGTCCTCGTCGCCGGGTTCGCGGCGCAGGACAAGCTCGTGCAGGGCCTCTCCCTCGGTGCGGTCAAGTGAGCACCCGCTGAGTCCGGTGCGCCGATCGGCGGCAGGATGGGCCGCATGGATCTGCGCATCTTCACCGAGCCCCAGCAGGGCGCCACCTACGACGACCTGCTGCGGCTCGCCGTCGCTGCGGAGGACGCCGGCTACGACGCGTTCTTCCGCTCCGACCACTACCTCGTCATGGGGGAGTCCACCGGCCCCGAGGCCGGGCTGCCCGGCCCGACCGACGCCTGGACCACCCTGGCCGGGCTCGCCCGCGACACCACCCGCATCCGCCTCGGCACCCTCGTCACCTCCGCGACCTTCCGCCACCCCGGCGTGCTGGCCATCCAGGTCGCGCAGGTCGACCAGATGTCCGGCGGCCGCGTCGAGCTCGGTCTGGGCGCCGGCTGGTACGAGGCCGAGCACACCGCCTACGGCATCCCGTTCCCGGGCATGCGGGAGCGCTTCGACCGGTTCGGGGAGAAGCTGGCCGTCATCACGGGCCTGTGGTCCACGCCGGTGGGCGAGACGTTCGACCACCACGGCGAGCACTTCCAGCTCAAGGACTCCCCGGCGCTGCCCAAGCCGGAGCAGCGCCGGGTGCCGATCATCATCGGCGGCACGGGCAAGAAGCGGACCCCCGAGCTCACCGCGCGCTACGCCACCGAGTTCAACGTGCCGTTCCAGCCCGTGGACGCCGCCCGTGCCCAGTTCGGCCGGGTCCGGGAGGCCTGCGCCGCCGCCGGCCGCGACGCGGACGAGCTCACGTACTCCGCCGCCCTCGTGCTGTGCTGCGGGCAGGACGAGGCCGAGGTCGCCCGCCGCGCCGCCGCCATCGGGCGCGCGCCCGCCGAGCTGCGCGAGAACGGCCTGGCGGGCACCCCCGACGAGGTCGTCGCGAAGATCGGCGCCTACGCCGAGGCCGGCGTCACCCGCTTCTACCTGCAGGTCCTCGACATCGGCGACCTCGAGCACGTCGTGGCCGTCGCCGCCCGGGTCGCGCCCCAGCTCTGAGCACCTCGTCCGACGGGGACGTCCCGCGGGCGGCACACCGCGTGCCGCCCGCGGGACGTCC
>NZ_BAABIL010000249.1:0-6330 GCF_039542765.1 Kineococcus glutinatus | reverse complement strand
CCGCCGGCAACCGCGCCGACGTCTCCGGCAACGACTGCATGCAGTACTGGCTGGAGGACCTGCGCCGCCGGCTGGTCGGCGCCCTCGGCCCCGGCGGGGACGCGCAGGTGGACGTCTCCACCCGCCGCCGCGCGGAGTACACCACCGACGCCTCCAACTACCGCGTCGTGCCGCGCGCCGTCGTCTTCCCGCGCTCGGCCGACGACGTCGAGGCCGCGTTCACCGTCTGCCGCGAGCTGGGGGTGGCGCTGACCAGCCGCGGCGGCGGCACGTCGGTGGCGGGCAACTCCATCGGCCCCGGCGTCGTCCTGGACTTCTCCCGCCACCTCGGCCGCGTCCTGGAGGTGGACCCCGCCACCCGCACCGCCCTCGTCGAGCCCGGCACCGTCCTCGACGTCCTGCAGGCCGCCGCCCGCCCGCACGGGCTGCGCTTCGGGCCCGACCCGTCCACCCACGCCCGCTGCACCCTCGGCGGCATGATCGGCAACGACGCCTGCGGCCCGCACGCCCTGGCCTCCGGCCGCACCAGCCACAACGTCGTCGCCCTGGAGGTCCTCGACGGGCACGGCCGCCGCTTCGGCACCGACGCCCCGCCCGCCGGGCTCGTCACCGCCCTGGAGCAGGTGGCCGCCCAGCACCTGGCGACGATCCGCACGCAGTTCGGGACGTTCGGCCGGCAGGTGTCCGGCTACGCGCTGGAGCACCTGCTGCCCGAGCACGGCGGCCCGCGCGGGGAGCGCCTGGCGCGGCTGCTCACCGGCTCGGAGGGCACGCTGGCGACGCTGCTGCAGGCGCGGGTGCGGCTCGTGCCGCAGGCGCCGGCCACCACGTTCGTCGTGCTGGGCTACCCGAGCATGCACGAGGCCGCCGACGCCACCCCGGCGCTGCTGGCGCACTCCCCGCAGGCCGTGGAGGGCATCGACCGCCGCCTCACCGAGGCCGTCGCCCGCCGCGGCGGGTCCGTGGAGGGGCTGCCCCGCGGCAACGGCTGGCTGTTCGTGGAGATGGGCGGCGAGACCCCCGAGGCGTCGATGGCCGCGGCCCGCGCCCTCGTCGCGGACTCGCAGGCGCTGGACTCCGTCGTCATCGCCACCGCCGCCGACGCGCGCAAGCTGTGGCGGATCCGCGAGGACGGCGCGGGCCTGGCGGGCCGCTCCCCGGAGGGGCTGCCCGCCTGGCCGGGCTGGGAGGACGCCGCCGTGCCGCCGGCGCGGCTGGGCGCCTACCTGCGCGAGTTCGACGCCCTGATGGCCTCCCACTCCGTCGACGGCCTCGCCTACGGGCACTTCGGCGACGGCTGCATCCACGTCCGCATCGACTTCCCGCTGTACGAGGACGGCGGGTCGCTGCGGGCGAAGGCGTTCCTGGAGGACGCCGCGCGGTTGGTGGCCTCCCACGGCGGGTCGCTGTCCGGGGAGCACGGCGACGGCCGCGCCCGCGGCGCCCTGCTGCCGCTGATGTACGACGCCGACGCCATCGCCGCCTTCGAGCGGGTCAAGCACGCCTTCGACCCGGACGACCTGCTCAACCCCGGTGTGCTGGTGCGGCCGAACCCGCTGGAGGCGGACCTGCGGGTGCCCGCCGCCCGCACCGCCGTCACCATCGGGAAGCGGCCGCTGCAGTTCGCGTACTCCAAGGACGCCGGCGACCTGACCCGCGCGGTGCACCGCTGCGTCGGCGTCGGCAAGTGCCGCGCGGACTCCGGCGGCGTCATGTGCCCCAGCTACCTCGCCACCCGCGACGAGAAGGACTCCACCCGCGGCCGGGCCCGGCTGCTGCAGGAGATGGCCAACGGCACCCTCGTGACCGACGGGTGGCGCTCGCCGGAGGTGCGCGAGGCCCTGGACCTGTGCCTGTCCTGCAAGGGCTGCTCGGTGGACTGCCCGGCCGGGGTGGACATGGCCACCTACAAGGCGGAGTTCCTCGACCACCACTACAAGGGCAGGGTGCGGCCGCTGTCGCACTACTCCCTGGGCTGGCTGCCGCGCTGGTCCAGGCTCGTGCTGCTGGCCCCGAAGGTCGTCAACGGGGTGCTGGCGCTGCCGCCGGTGGCGCGGCTGGCGAAGCTCGCCGCGGGTGTGGACCGGCGCCGCCCGCTGCCGAGGTTCGCCGACCGCACGTTCCGGGCCTGGTTCGAGGAGCGCGAGCGCACCGGCGCGGCGCTCACCGGCGCCGAACCGGTGCTGCTGTGGGTGGACTCCTTCACCGACCACTTCACCCCCGACGTCGGCAAGGCCGCGGTGAAGCTGCTGGAGCACCTCGGCTTCAGCGTCCGCATCACCGAGCGGCGGGTGTGCTGCGGCCTGACGTGGGTGTCGACCGGGCAGCTGGACGGCGCCAAGCGGCAGCTGCGGGCCAGCCTCGACGCCCTCGGCGGCGACCTCGACGTGCCGGTGGTGGGGCTGGAGCCGAGCTGCACGGCGCTGCTGCGGGAGGACGCCGCCGAGCTGCTGCCCGGGGACGAGCGCGCCCGGGCGCTGCACGGGCGGGTGCGGACGGTGGCCGAGCTCATCGCGGAGCGGCGCCCGGACTGGCAGCCGCCGCAGCTGGGCACGGCGGCGGTCGTGCAGCCGCACTGCCACCAGCACGCCGTGATGGGGTTCGGCGCCGACCGGGCGCTGCTGGCGAAGGCGGGGGTGGACGCGCAGGTGCTGTCCGGCTGCTGCGGGCTGGCGGGCAACTTCGGCGCGGAGGCCGGGCACTTCGAGGTGTCGGAGCAGGTGGCCGAGCACCAGCTGCTGCCGGCGCTGCGGGGCAGGCCGGACGCGCCGTTCGTGGCGGACGGGTTCTCCTGCCGCACCCAGGCCGACCACCTCGGCGGGCGGACGGGGGAGCGCTTCGGCAAGCACCTGGTGGAGCTGCTGGCCGAGGCGCTGCCGGACTGAGCCCGGCCGCCCCGGGGGCGCCCTTCTCCGGGTTCGGGCGCCCCGGAGCCGCCCCGGGGGCGCCCTTCTCCGGGTTCGGGTGCTTCACGCGCCGACGTGGGGCGCCCGAACCCGGAGAAGGGCGCGAGAGGCGCCGGCCCCGCCCCGGCGTCAGCTCGGCGAGGGGTCGCCGGACTCCGCGGCCTCCCGCAGCGCCGGGATGATCTCCGAGGCCGACACCCGCAGGAACTCCTCCTGGTGCTCCCCGCCGATCTGCACCAGCGCCAGGTCGGTGTAGCCGGCGTCGAAGAACGGCTTGGCGGCCTCGGCGATCGCCTCCACGTCGTTGCCGCAGGGGATCTGCCCGGCCACGTCCTCGGGCCGCACGAACTGCGAGGCCCCGGAGAAGCCCGCCGTCGTCGGCAGGTCCGCGTTCACCTTCCAGCCGCCCGCGAACCAGCGGAACTGCTCGTGCGCCCGCTGCACCGCCGCGTCGCGGTCGCCGTCCCAGCACACCGGCAGCTGGGCCACCTTGCGCGCCGGTGCCTTACCGCCGGCCTCGTCCCACATCCGCCCGAGCGACGGCTCCGGCTCGGTGGAGATCATGAAGTCGCCCAGCGGTGCGAACCGCGGGGCGGACTGCTCCCCGGACACCGCGATCCCGATCGGCACCCGCCGCGAGGGCAGGTCCCACAGCCGCGCGGAGTCCACCCGGAAGTGCTCCCCGGCGTAGGTGACGAGGTCGCCGTCGAAGAGCGCGGAGATGATCTCCACGGCCTCCTCCAGCATGTCCTGCCGCTCGTCGACCGCCGGCCAGCCCGCACCGACGACGTGCTCGTTGAGGTTCTCCCCGCTGCCCAGCCCGAGGCTGAAGCGACCCTCGGACAGGATCGCCGTCGTCGCGGCCTTCTGCGCCACCACGGCCGGGTGGTAGCGCATCGTCGGGCACGTCACGTACGTCATGAGCTCCACCCGCGACGTCACCTGCGTCACCGCGCCCAGCACCGTCCACGTGTAGGGCGCGTGGCCCTGGGAGGTGAGCCAGGGGGAGTGGTGGTCGGAGAAGACGATCAGGTCGTAGCCGGCGTCCTCGGCGGCCGCCGCGTCCCGCACCAGCGAGCGGGGGTCGGACTGCTCGCCCATGCACGTGTAGCCGATCCCGACGGGGGCCATCAGGAGCTCACCCGCACCGCGGCCACGTGCTCCAGCAGGGTCCTCGTGAACGCCTCCAGGTCGTCGGGCTTGCGGCTGGAGATCAGGGGGCCGGGGCCGGAGGTGTCGACGACGACCTCCTCGTCCACCCACTCCGCGCCGGCGTTGCGCAGGTCGGTGGCCAGGCTCGGCCAGGAGGTGATCCGCCGGCCGCGCACGACGTCGGCCTCCACGAGCGTCCACGGCCCGTGGCAGATGACCGCGATCGGCCGGACGGAGGCCGCGAACTGCTTCACGAACGTGACCGCCGCGGCGTCGGTGCGCAGGGCGTCGGGGTTGGCGACGCCGCCGGGCAGGACGAGGGCGGCGTACTCGCTCACCGCGGCGTCGGAGACGCGGAGGTCGACGGGGAAGGTGTCGGCCTTGTCGAGGTGGTTGAAGGCCTGGACCTCGCCGGGCTGCGTGGACAGCAGCACCGGCTGCCCGCCGGCGTCCGCGACGGCCTGCCACGGGGTGGTCAGCTCCACCTGCTCGATGCCCTCGGGGGCGACGAGGAAGGCGACCTTCGTGCCGTTCAGCTGCGCTTCGCTCATGGCGCCCCACGCTGGCACGCCCCGGGCACCTCGGCACCCGGAGCCCCCGCGGGACGTGTGACGATCGCCTCCCTCCCGGCGGCGGCCGCCTCGTGCCAGGATCGTGCCCGCCAGAGCCGTCGTCACAGGAGATCCACTCATGCCCATCGCCACCCCGGACGCCTACGCGGAGATGATCGACCGTGCGAAGGCCGGTGCCTTCGCCTACCCGGCGATCAACGTCTCCTCGTCCCAGACGCTCAACGCGGCCATCCGCGGCTTCGCCGAGGCCGAGAGCGACGGCATCGTCCAGATCTCCACCGGTGGTGCGGAGTACGTCTCCGGCCCCACCGTCAAGGACATGGTCCTCGGCTCGCAGGCGCTGGCGGAGTTCGCCCACCACGTCGCCAAGGGCTACGGCGTGACCATCGCGCTGCACACCGACCACTGCCCGAAGGACAAGCTGGACGGTTTCGTCCGGCCGCTGCTGAAGATCTCCCAGGAGCGCGTCGCCGCCGGGCGCGACCCGCTGTTCCAGTCCCACATGTGGGACGGCTCCGCCGTGCCGCTGGACGAGAACCTGCGCATCGCCGAGGAGCTGCTCGCGGAGTCCGCCAAGGCGAGGACGATCCTGGAGATCGAGGTCGGCGTCGTCGGCGGCGAGGAGGACGGCGTCGCCCACGAGATCAACGACAAGCTCTACACGACCGTCGAGGACGGCCTGGCCACCGTCCGCGCGCTCGGCTCGGGCGAGAAGGGCCGCTACCTGACCGCCCTGACGTTCGGCAACGTCCACGGCGTCTACAAGCCGGGCAACGTCAAGCTCCGCCCCGAGATCCTCCAGCAGATCCAGGCGGAGGTCGGCGAGGAGGTCGGCAAGGACAAGCCGTTCGACCTCGTCTTCCACGGCGGTTCCGGCTCGCTGCTGGAGGAGATCCAGGCCGCGGTGGACTTCGGCGTCGTGAAGATGAACATCGACACCGACACCCAGTACGCCTTCACCCGCCCCGTCGCCGACCACATGCTGCGCAACTACGACGGCGTGCTGAAGGTGGACGGCGAGGTCGGCAACAAGAAGGCCTACGACCCGCGTGCGTGGGGCAAGGCCGCCGAGGCCGGCATGGCCGCCCGCGTCGTGGAGGCCTGCCAGCACCTGCGCAGCGCCGGCACGAAGCTCGGCTGACGCCGCCACGCACGAGGGGCCGGTCCCGCCGCAGCGGCGGGACCGGCCCCTCGTGCGTGCGGGCGCGCCTCAGGCGGGCTCGGGGTCGTCGACGTGCGGGGCCAGCGACGGCTCCTCCTCGACCACGTCGAGGAGCTGGACGATGTTCGTCGTCTCGATGAGGAAGCGCACCACCGCCGGCGGGCGGATCAGCGTGACGCGCCGGCCGCGGGAGCGGGACGCCAGCCGCGCCAGGAACGCCAGGCCGGTGGAGTCCATGAACGTGACGTGGTGGGCGTCCACCTGCAGCGGGCGGCCGGAGGACAGCGCGTCCTCCGCGGCCTCCAGCAGGTCCGGGCCCAGCTCGGCGTCGATCTCGCCGGTCAGCACGACGCGCGTGGCGCGGGGCTCGTAGAGGACGTGCACGGAGCCCGGGTCCACGGGGCGGATGTCCCGCGGCCGGCCGCCGTCCCCGCGCCCGGCGTCGCCCGGCGGCGTCGTGTCCCTCGCCATGTCCCCTCCGCACGCCATCGCGACCGTGGCGTCGCGCCCTCGAGTGTCCCGCACCCCGGCCCGCGCG
>NZ_BAABIL010000248.1:0-6972 GCF_039542765.1 Kineococcus glutinatus | reverse complement strand
GCCACCTCCCGCGGGCGGCGGGTGCCGCCGAGCCGCTCGGCCCGCTCCGCGTGGTCGGCCAGGGCCGGCCAGAGGTCGGCGGGGTAGCCCCACGGCCCACCGGCCGCGCTGCCGGGGCCGGCGTGGGTGCGGGAGAGCGCCCAGGAGGGGCTCACCGGTTCCCCCGCCGCCGGGTACCTGGTCGTGTGCTGCGTCATCACGGTCGTGCCCTCCGCGTCGTCCGCCCGTCCGTCGCCACCGAGGCTGCGCCGCTGAGGTGGCCGGGCACATCGGGACGACGCCCTATCCCGCGGGCGGCCGGGAGCCGCCGGAGCGCCCTGAGGTCCTCAGGCGGTGCGACGGGAGGGAAAAGTGTTTGCACGAGCGGGCATTTGCGATCAGCGGATTGCGGGCCGCCATGCTGGTTAGGATGGCGACCCGGAGCCGCACGAGGAGGATGGTGCCGTGGTCATCGTCGACGACGCCGTGGAAGCACGGGCACGGGGCTGGCGCACGCTGGCCGTCCTGCACGGACGCCTGGAAGCCGCGCTGGAACGGGAGCTGCAGGCCCGCCACGAGCTGTCGGTCGTGGAGTACACCGTCCTCGACGCCCTCTCCCGCCAGGACGGCGGCCACCTGCGCATGCAGCAGCTCGCCCGCGCCACCGCCCTGTCCAGCAGCGCCACCACCCGCCTCGTGACGCGCCTGGAGGACCGCGGGCTGGCCGCCCGCGTGCTGTGCGCCGACGACCGCCGCGGCATCTACACCGAGCTCACCGCCGCCGGCACGGAGCTGCTGCAGCAGGCCAGGCCCACCCACGACGCCACGCTGGCCCGGGCGCTGGCCAGCGCCGCCGAGGCCCCCGAGCTGGAGGGCCTGGTGGAGGCCCTGAGCACCCTGCCCGCCGGTCACGCGACGACCTAGCGCCCGGGGCGCGGTGGGGTGCGGCGCCGGCCGGCCACGACCGCACCGCCGCCCGGCCGTCGTCAGAGGCTGCGCAGGGGGCGGTCGTCGTCGGCGTAGAAGTAGCGGACGTCCACGTCCGGCAGCTCCCGCTGCAGCTCGTGCGCCAGGTCCAGGCCGCGCTGGACCCACGCGGCGCGGACCCGGGGGCTCTCCCACCCGACGTCGGTGAGCGCCACCCGCTCGAACTGCTCGTTCCACCCGCGCAGCCGCTGCACGAGGGGGTCGGGAACGCCCAGCCCGCCCAGCGCCACCGGCCCTCCCGTCCCCAGCGGCCGCTCCCACACCGGGTCGGTGACGCTGTGCTCGGCCATCACCAGCAGCGCCTCCGGCCGGTGGACCCCGCCGGTCCGGGGTGCGGGGCGCTCCGCTCGCCACCGCATCTCGAAACCGCGGCGCCGCTTCCCCTCGATCAGCTCCAGCAGGTCGCGCAGCGCGGAGCGGTCGCGGGCCAGGTCGGCGAGGTCCCCGCCGGCTTCGACGTGCCGGCGCAGGAACTCACCCCCCACCGCGTGCGCGTGCGGGCCGAGGAGGCGGCCGACGTGGTCGTGGATGAAGTGCAGCACCTCGTCGGGCACCCCACCGCGGGCGTAGCAGTCCTCCAGGAGCAGCCACGCCTGCAGGGCGCCCAGCGCTTCGACCAGGTGCCCGCCGTCCGCCGCGGCCGCACGCAGCGCGTTCACCGCGCCGCGAAGGGCTCGGCCACCTCCCACGTCCCGATGCGGTAGCGCAACCCGCCGGTCGAGACGTGCCAGCCCTCGCCCGGCTCCACCGCGACCCGCCGCCAGGGCGGACCCAGCTCGGGGGCGTGCACGTCGCCGTCGCCCTCGCCGTCGGGCACCAGGTCGATCTCGGTGACGACGAGCCGCTCCGCGCGGGGCAGCGCCGCGGCGTACACCCGCCCGCCGCCCACCACCCACACGTCGCCGTCGCCGGCCAGCGCGTCGTCGAGGGTGTGCGCGACCTCGGCGCCCTCCAGCACCAGGTCCCGCTGCCGGGTGAGGACCACGTTGCGCCGCTCCGGCAGGGGGCGGTAGCGGGCGGGCAGGGAGTCCCACGTCGCCCGGCCCATGACGACGGTCGCGCCCGTGGTGAGCCGCTTGAAGTGCGCCATGTCCTCGGGCACGTGCCAGGGCATCGTGCCGTCGCGGCCGATCAGCCCGCCGGTGGCCTGCGCCCACACCATCCCGATCATCAGACCGCCACCGGGGCCTTGATCGCGGGGTGGGGGTGGTAGCCGAGCAGTTCGAGGTCGTCGAAGGAGTACTCGAACAGCGACGGCGCGCGGCGCAGCGCCAGGCGGGGGAACGGCAGCACCTCGCGGGTGAGCTGCTCGCGCGCCTGCTCGACGTGGTTGTCGTAGACGTGCACGTCGCCGCCGGTCCAGACGAAGTCCCCCGGCTCCAGGCCGACCTGCTGGGCGACCATGTGGGTCAGCAGCGCGTAGGAGGCGATGTTGAAGGGGACGCCGAGGAAGAGGTCGGCGGAGCGCTGGTAGAGCTGGCACGACAGCCGCCCGCCGGCGACGTGGAACTGGAACAGCGCGTGGCAGGGGGCCAGGGCCATCCGGTCCAGCTCCGCGACGTTCCACGCCGAGACGACCATCCGGCGCGAGTCCGGGTCACGGCGCAGCGTGTCGAGCACCCCGGCGATCTGGTCGACGTGGCCGCCGTCCGGGGTGGGCCAGGACCGCCACTGCACCCCGTAGATCGGCCCGAGGTCGCCGTCCGCGTCGGTCCACTCGTCCCAGATGCTCACGCCGCGCTCCTGCAGCCAGCGGACGTTGGAGTCCCCGCGCAGGAACCACAGCAGCTCCAGCGCCACGGACCGGAAGTGCACCCGCTTGGTGGTGACGAGCGGGAAGCCCCGGGACAGGTCGAAGCGCATCTGGTGGCCGAAGACGCTGCGCGTGCCGGTGCCGGTGCGGTCGGCCTTGGGGGTGCCGTGCTCCAGGACGTGCCGCAGCAGGTCCTCGTACTGGGTGTCGAGCGCGGGGGTCTCGATCGCCGGGGTGTCGCTCGCGGGGTCGGTGGCCACGCCCGGCAGCGTACGGCGGGACCCTCCCCCGTCCGGCGGAGCGGGGCCACCGGGCGCGGCGCCGGGGCCGGGGTCAGCGGGGCCGGGGTCAGCGGGGCAGCAGCAGGCGCAGCACCCGGACGGTCTCGTAGCCGCGCCACTCCAGCGCCGCGGCCGGGGAGCACGGGGGGAAGCCGACGACCCAGCCGCCGTCGGGCTGCTGCGAGGCCGCCAGCCGCTCCAGGTCGGCGCGGACCGCGGCCTCGTCCAGCAGGGCGCGCGAGGCGCCGTGGGGGTCCGGGGACAGGTCCAGCGCGCGCAGCGCCTCCCCCGGCGCACCGCCCTCGACGGGCAGCAGGCCCGATGCCGGCACGTGCGCGGCGAGCCGCTGCAGGAGGGCCGGCGCCCGCGGCTCGGAGCCGGCCACGGCGTCGAGCAGGTGCAGCGCGAACAGCACCTCGTGGGCGGGCGGCCTGCCGTCGAGGCGGCCGATCGCGTCCAGGCACCACGCGGTGGCGGCCGCGAGCCAGGGGTGGCCGGCGAGGTCGGTGCGCACCCGCACCAGCCGGTGCGCCAGGGCCGCCAGCTGCGCCGTCATCTGCAGCGACGGCACCTGCGGGTCGGCTCCCGCCCAGTGCGGTGCCGATCCGGCGGGGTCGGCCAGCGGCAGGGCCATGGGCAGGCCGCCGCCGGGCAGGGAGTGCCGGTGGAGCCAGTCCAGCAGCGCCGGCGCCCGCGGCTCGGTGGGGTCGGCCGCCTCGACGAGGACCTCCAGCGCGTGCATCGCCGCGACCGGCTGGCTGCCGGCGTCCCGCAGGTCCGGCTCCAGGCCCCAGCCGTAGCCGCCGTCGGGGTTGCGGTGGGCGTCCAGCGCGGCGAGGACCTCCTGCGGGCCGGCGTGGCCGAGCAGCAGGGCCAGCCGGCGCCGGTCCAGCACCCGCCCGTGCGTGGCGAGGAAGGCGACGGCAGCCGGCACGTCGACGTCCCGGGTCGCGTCCACGGCGCCATCCTCGCCCCACGGTGGCCGCGGCGGCCAGGGCCGGGGCGCGGCGGTCGGGGCGTCAGGTGGGGTCCTGCTGGGCGCGCTCGGCGGCGGCGACGACGCGGAGCATGAGGGCGTGGATCTGCCGCAGGTCCTCCTCGTCGAGGCCGAGGCGGGCCATCATCCGCACGGGCACCTGCTCGGCCTGCGCGCGCAGCGCCTGTCCGGCGGGGGTGGGGGTGACGGCCAGGGTGCGCTCGTCGCCGGGCACGCGGGTGCGCTCGACGAGCCCGGCGGCCTCCAGGCGCTTGAGCAGCGGCGAGACGGTGCCGGGGTCGAGCTGGAGGAGCTGGCTGATCCTGGTCAGCGACAGCGGGGCGTGCTGCCACAGGGCGAGCATCACGAGGTACTGCGGGTGGGTGAGGCCCATCGGTTCGAGCACGGGCCGGTAGGCGGCGACGATGCCGCGGGAGGCGAGGACCATCGCGAAGCAGACCTGCCGCTCCAGGTCGAGCGGGCTGCCGGTGGTGACCTCGCTCACTTCCGCCCCGTCGTCCTGGATGCGCGCCGCCACCCTGCCGAGGATAGACTATTGGTACACCAAGGTTCAGCACACCAAGCACCGGGGAGGACGGACATGGCCGAGGACGCACCGCGGCGGGAGCAGCTCCACGACGACGACCGCGACGTGCCCTTCTACTACCGGCGGCCGCGCTCCAAGCGCGGCTGGGTCGATGCCCTGTTCCAGGGCATGTTCACCTTCACCGGCCCCGCGCACGCCACCTACGACCCCACGCCCCCGCGCGGTCCGCGCACCGAGGAGGAGGCCGCCGCCGGGTACGGGGAGTGGGACCGCGTTACCAACCCCGACGGCACGAGCTTCCTCGTCCCGCGCAGGCGCACCGACCGGGGCTGACCGGGGCCCGCCCGAACGGGCCGGGCGCCTGCGCTCAGCCCTGCGGCGACAGGGACGCCACCACGGCGGCCACCTCTTCCTGCGAGGGGCGCAGCCCGAACGAGCCCAGCACCTCGCCGTACTCGGCGTCCCCCACGAGGCGGGAGGTCTCCGAGCCGTCGGGGCGGCGCACCGCGAGCGTGCGGCCGACGAGGCGCCGCTCCTCCTCGGCCGAGCGCTGCACGACGATCGGCCGGCGCGTGAACGGCGAGGTGGGGCTCGTCGCGGTGTTGTGGTTGGCGACCTCCACGTCGACGCGGTACGTCGCCTCGTCGGCCAGCGTGTACTGCGTCTCCCACCGCTCCTGCAGCTGCTGCACCCGCCACCAGCCCTCCGGGCCGCGCACCACCCGCCACGTCCAGCCGCCCTGGCGGACGGTCTCGCCGTCCAGCGGCACGGGTTCCAGCGGACCGGAGCCGAACCCCACGTCGGCGATCCACCACCGCCCCTCCGCCGCCACCAGGCCGACCAGGTGCGAGCGCGGCCGCGCCTGCTGCGCCGGGTCGCCGATGCGGGCCAGCACCCGGCGGGTCGGAAAACCCAGCGCGTCCAGCAGCGCCCCGAACAGTGAGTTGAGCTCGTAGCAGTACCCGCCGCGGTGGCGGTGCACGACCTTGTCCACCAGCGCCCCCGGGTCCAGCGACGGCACGCGCCCCAGCACGACGTCGAGGTTCTCGAACGCCACGCGCGCCACGTGCGCGCGGTGCAGCGACCGCAGCGACGCCAGGTCCGCGCCCCCGGCCGGTTCCCACCCGAGCAGGTCCGCGCAGGCCGCGGCGTCGAACTCCGCCACCGGCCACGTCGTCGCCCGCACGAGCGGGCTCTCCGGCTCCGCCTGTCGCACCAGCTGCGTCATCGCCCCTCCTCGCCCACCGACGGGCCGCCCCGTCCGGCGTCCACGATGGACCCTGCAGCGCGCTGGAGGTCAAGCCGCCGCCGGTAAAACGGTGGACACCCCCCGCGCCGGGCGGCGAGCGTGGTGCGCGTGCAGCAGGAGCAGCAGCAGGAGCAGGAGCGGATCTGGGACACCGAGACCGCGCAGCGCTACGACACCCCCGGCACGGGCATGTTCGCCCCCGAGGTGCTGGGGCCCACCGTGCAGCGCCTCGCCGACCTCGCCGCGGGCGGCGCAGCCCTGGAGTTCGCCGTCGGCACCGGCCGGGTGGCCGTACCGCTCGCCGAGCGCGGGGTGCCCGTCAGCGGCATCGAGCTGTCCCGCCCGATGCTGGCGCAGCTGCGGACGAAGGTGGACGAGGCGACGCTCCCCGTCGTCGTCGGCGACATGACGAGCGCCGTCGCGCCCGGGACGTACACCCTCGTCTACCTCGTCTTCAACACCATCGCCAACGTGCTCACCCAGGCCGGGCAGGTCGAGTGCTTCCGCAACGCCGCCCGGCACCTGTCCCCCGGCGGCCGGTTCGTCGTCGAGCTGTGGGTGCCCGAGCTGCGCGCGCTGCCCCCGGACCGGCAGGCCACCGTGTGGCTCCACGAACCCGGCTACCTCGGCATCGACACCTACGACGTGCTGCACCAGCAGGTCGTCTCCCACCACGTGCGGTTCGACCCCGGCGGCGGCCGGCGGGCCGAGCTGTTCCGCACCCCGCAGCGCTACGTCTGGCCGTCCGAGCTGGACCTCATGGCCCGGCTCGCCGGGTTCGGGCTGGAGTCCCGGCACGCCGACTGGTCGGGGGCGGAGTTCACCGCGGGCTCCCGCTCGCACGTGTCCGTCTACCGGCTGGCCGGGGGCTGAGCGGTTCCGAAACCCCGCACGTAGCGGCGCTGCCAGGGGGTTTCCACCGCCCGCGGGTCGTAGCGCGCCCGCACGTACGCCACCGCCTCCGCCGCCGGGACCCCGTCGAGCACCGCGAGGCAGGCCAGCGCCGTCCCGGTGCGGCCCCGGCCCCCGCCGCAGGCCACCTCCACGCGCTCGCCCGCGGCTCCGCCCCACACCTCGCGCAGCGCCTGCGCCGCCTCGGCCCGGTCGGCGGGCAGCCGGAAGTCGGGCCAGCGCAGCCAGCGCGCCGGCCACGGCACGGGTTCGGGTGCGCGGCCGAGCAGGTGCAGCGCGAACAGCACC
>NZ_BAABIL010000247.1:0-5521 GCF_039542765.1 Kineococcus glutinatus | reverse complement strand
CCGACCGCGGCGGCCAGGGCGGCGCGATCCGTGCGGTCGGCGTGCAGGGCCCGCACCCGCGCCGGCAGCGCGCCCGTCGTCCCGCGGTGCAGCGCGGTGACGTCCCAGCCGCGCTCCAGGGCGGCGGCCACCACCGCGCGGCCGACGAAGCGGGTGCCGCCGAGCACGAGCAGCCTCATGCCGCGATCCTGCTCACCGGCGCGGCCGGCGACCAGGGGTTCCGCTGCGGGCGCAACCCCGGCGGCGCGCGGGGCCCGGGTTGACGGGTTCCCGCGGAACCTGGTGGTGCGCCCGGGCGCTGTGCCAAGCTCGTGCCCGTCCGACACCGCACCACCGCGGAGGGCACGCCCCTCCTGCCCCGCCGCTCGAGGACGACCGCCGGGGCCGGCCGACCGGTCCGCGGCGGGGACGCGGCGGTCGCCGCACCGCCAGCCGCCACCACGGGCTCGAGGAGCTCCCGGGCCCACCAGCGCCGAGGACGTGCCGTGCCCGAGTTCACCGACGTCCACCGGGCGGCGCTGCGCGCGCTCGCCGACACCTACGTCGCCGCCGTGCCCGCACCCGGCGGCGAGGACCCCGACGGTTTCTGGGCGCGCCGGGGCAGCGACCTCGGGGTACCCGAGGCGCTCGAGCTGATCCTGCCCGCCACCGTGCCCGAACCGGGGCTCACCGGGCTGCTGCAGCTGCTCGAGGCCCTGGCGGGGGCCGGACTGGCCGACCAGCCGCAACCGGCGCGCGAGGCCCTGCTGCGCGCGGTCGCCGGTTCCGCCCCGGAGGCCGGCGCCGGGCTCGACGCGCTGCGCCAGGCGGTGCTCGCCCTCGCCTACGGCGCGCCCGACCCGGCGACGGGCACCAACCCGTCCTGGCGCACCTGGGGCTACCCCGGTCCCCCGCCGGCGCCGCAGGAACCCCTGGACGGCTTCACGCCGATCGTGCCGCTGGTGCCCGCCGGGGACACCGTGCTGGAGGCCGACGTCGTCGTCGTGGGGTCCGGCAGCGGCGGCGGGGTCGTCGCCGGGGAACTGGCGTGCGCCGGGGTGGACGTCGTCGTCCTGGAGCGCGGCGGGAACTTCGACCGGCCCGACTTCACCCAGCACGAGCTGCAGGCGAACCAGGACCTGTACCTGCGCGGCGGGTACTTCCCGACCGCGGACGGCAACGTCACGCTCGTCGCCGGCTCGACGCTGGGCGGGGGCAGCACGGTGAACTGGTCGAACAGCGTCCGGCCGCGAGCGGACGTGCGGCGGCGGTGGGCGCGGGAGTTCGGGCTGGGCGGCCTCGACGGGCCGGAGTTCGACGAGGACGTCGACGCGGTGCTCGCGAAGATCTCCGCGAGCACGGCGTGCAGCGACCTCAACGACCCGCACCGCCGGCTCGCGGAGGGCGCGGACCGGCTCGGCTGGCACGTGCGCACCGCCGCGCTGAACCTGCGGCCCGACCGCTACTCCCCCGAGGTGGCCGGGTTCGCGGGTTTCGGGGACCGCAGCGGCGCCAAGCAGGGCACGCTCGAGACGTGGCTGCGGGAGGCGGCCGGCGCGGGCGCCCGGATCCTGGTGCGCACCGACGCGGAGCGGGTCCTCGTCGAGGACGGCCGGGCGGTCGGCGTCCTCGCCCGGTACACCGACCCCGCGACCGGCGCCTCCGCGTCGGTCACCGTGCGGGCGGAGCACGTCGTCGTGGCCTGCGGGGCGCTGGAGACGCCGGCGCTCCTGCTGCGCTCGGGGATCGGCGGCCCCGCCGTCGGCCGCGGGCTGCGGCTGCACCCGGCGACCGGGGCGGGTGGGGTGTACGCGCAGCCGCAGCGGACGTGGTGGGGGCCGCCGCAGTCGCTGATCGTCGACGAGTTCGCCGACCGGGACGACGGGTTCGGCTTCCTCGTCGAGGGCATCCACCACGGCTTCGCGATGCTGGCCGCCTCGGCCCGCTGGCACGACGCGCGCCAGCACAAGGAGCTGGTGAGCCGGCTGGGGCGCACCTGCTGGTTCGTGGGCATCGTGCAGGACCGCGGGTGCGGGTCGGTGACCGTGGGGGCCGACGGGCAGGCCGTGCACGGCTACCCGTTCGACGACGAGCTGGACCGGCGGCACCTCGCCGACGCGCTCGAGGCGGTCGTCCGCCTGCACGAGGCCGCCGGCGCGGAGGAGGTCCACGTCCTCTGCCAGGAGCTCCGGCCGTGGCGGCGCGGGGAGGACCTCGAGGCGTTCGTCGCCGCGGCGCGGGCCGTGCCCGTCGGCGCCGGCGGCATCGGGGCGTTCAGCGCGCACCAGATGGGCGGGGCGTGCGCGGGCACCGACCCCGCGACCAGCGTCGCCGGCCCCACGGGGGAGCTGCACGACACCGCGGGGGTCTGGATCGGCGACACCAGCGCCTTCCCCACCTCCAGCGGGGTGAACCCGATGGTGTCGTGCATGGCGCTGGCCCGGCGCACGTCGCGCTCCCTGCTGGCGGCGCTGGGTCGCGGGAGCCGCCGGACCGTGCAGCTCCCCGCGGGGGTCCCCGTCGCCGCCGGGTCCGGGCACCGGGCCCGGTAGGCGCGGGGACACCGCGCTGCCACCCGTTCGGCCGACGCGTCCCTCCCCGGCGAGAGCTCCGGCGGGTGTCGGGGCATGCTGGGGGGAGGCGACGACGCCGTTGGATCGGAGAGCGCGTGATGCACCCCCTCGACAGCACCCCCGAGCGAGCGTCCGGCACGAGCGGAGGGCGCGGTCCGGACGCCGCGGCGCTGGCCGGCTGCGTGATCTGCGAGGTCAGCACCGAGGCGGGTGACTGCCTCTACCGCGGGCAGGACCTGGAGCTGGGCAACGAGGTGTACCGCGCGGTGCCCGGTGCCCACCTGGAGATCCTGCCCGCGGCCGGCTGAACCCCGCGCCCGCCGCGGTGCCCGCGCCACCCGGCACCGGCGCCGCCGCGGTGGCACCCTCGGGTCGTGGACGTCGTGTGGCGGCGCTCCCACGGCGGCCGGTTGCTGCACGCCCTGCCCGGCCGGGTGGACGGCGGCGCGGCAGCGGTCCCGGGCACCGCGCTGTGCGGGGCGCGGGTCGACGTCGACCTGCGCCACGACCCGGTCGCCGAGGCGGCCCGCGAACGCTGCCGGCGCTGCGCGAACCTGCTGGCCTCCGCGACCGGCCGGCTGCCGGACGCCGCGCCGGGGATGCTGTTCTGACCCCGCCGCCACCCGGTCCCCGCAGGGGGACCGTCAGCGGGTCGGGGGGAGCGCCGCGACCTGCGGGCCACCGCCACCGCGCTTGGACCGGTACATCGCCTCGTCCGCGGCGCGCAGCAGGCCGGTGACGTCGGCGGCGTGCTCGGGGGCGCGCGCCACGCCGACCGCGGCGCTGATCAGGACGGGGTGGCCCTCCAGGTCGAAGGGGGCGCGCAGCTCCGCGTCGACGCGCCGGGCGAGCTCCTCCGCGTCCCCTCCCCCGGCGAGCAGGACGGCCAGCTCGTCACCGCCGAGGCGGGCGACGGTGCCGCCGTCCGGCGCGAGGGCCCGCAGCCGCCCGGCGACCTGCTGGAGCAGCAGGTCGCCGCCGTGGTGCCCCAGGGTGTCGTTGACCTGCTTGAAGCCGTTCAGGTCGATGAGCAGCAGCGCCACCGGCCGCGCGCCCCCGAGCGCCCGGGCCAGCCGGGACAGCAGGGCGGCGCGGTTGGGCAGGCCGGTGAGGGCGTCGTGGAAGGCGCGGTGCTCCAGCTCCTGCAGGTGTTGGCGCTCCGCCTGCCGCAGCCGGGCGGAGTCGACGACGAGCGCGCCCTGCAGCGCCAGCCGGTGGGCGAGGTCGGTCTCCCGCGCCGTCCAGGCGCGGGTGCGGCTGACCTCCCCGCACACGGCCGCGCCGAGGACCCCGGTCGCCGAGCGCAGCGGGATCGAGACGTACGAGCGCAGCCCGAGGGTCTGCACGAAGCCCCCCGGCCGCAGCGGGACGGCCGCCACGTCGTCGACGAGCTGCGGCGCCTCGTCGCGCGCCATGCGGGACCAGGCCGGTGAACCCCACGCGCTGCGCCCCACCAGCCGGTCGGTGAGGGCGTCGCCCACCTCCGGCGGCAGGCCCACCCCGATGACACCGCAGATCACCCCGTCGGGACCGACGAGGTAGACGGCGGCCCGCTCCGTCCGGAACGCCTCCGCGGTCACGCCCGCCAGCACCCGCCCGGCGACCTCGACCCCGGCCGCGCGCGCACCTTCCTCGAACAGGCGCCCGAGCGCCCGCGTGCTGTGGTCGAGGTGGCGCCGCTCCTCCTCCAGGACGCAGCCCTGCAGGGCCACCGCCGCGTGGTGCGCGACCGCCGCGACGACCTCGGGGTCCAGCCGGGCGGGGACGTCGGCGGTCAGGTGCATCACGCCGACGCGCCGCCCGGCCGACCGCAGCGGGACGTCCAGGACCGGCGCACCGGCCGGCGGTGCACCGGCGCCGGCGACGAGGGCGGGGCGCCCGCCCCCGTCGGTGCTGACCGCCACCGAGCGCAGCCCCAGGGGGGCCAGGCGGGCGTGGACGAGGGTGAGCAGGTCCTCCAGGGACAGCGCCCGCTCGGTGGCGGCGGTGACCAGCTCGGCGGCCAGCCGGGCCTGCCCCGCGGTCCGCGGCGGGCGCACCGGCGCCGGGAGCAGGCGCCCGGACGGCTCGACGGGGCTGATGGCGCTCACTCCTCCCGCATCGGCGCCGCTCGTCCGGCGCTGAACGTGCGGACCCCCGTCCGGGGGATCGCGCGGGCATCGTCGCACCCGTGCCCGCCGCGCGGAACCGCTCGGGACCGCTCCGGACCCACCCGGGCGCACCCGGGGACCGGGCCCCGCCGTCCCCCGCCGGTCTGGGGGGCGGCTCAGGGATCGCTCAGGGTCGCTCCCCGATGCCCCGCGGGGTGCGCGGCGGGCACCGTGGACACATCGGATCCGCCGACCGGTGGATCCCCGAGATCGAGGAGCCCGACCGTGAACGCCATCCACGCCAACTTCGCCCGCCAGGGACTCGTCCGCCCGCAGGACGGCCGCCTCCTCGGCGGTGTCTGCGCCGGCGTGGCGCAGCGCTTCGGCATGGACCCCTGGGCGGTGCGCGCCCTCTTCGTCACGACCCTCGTCGTCGTCCCCGGCAGCCAGGTCGTCGTCTACCCCCTGCTGTGGGCGCTCATGCCCGACAACGGTGCGGCGGTCCCCGCCGCCGACCGGTACCCCGCGGCCTGAGCGGCCGCGCCGGGTCCGGGAGGAGGTGCCGACGTGTGGTGGGTGGCGTCCTGGGCCGGTTCGTGGGTGGGGTTCTGGACCGGCCTGTCCCTGGCTTCGCCGGGCGCCCCCGGCGCGCCGGTGTCCCCCGCACCCGGCTGGTGGTGAGGTTCCGGTCCGCCGAACCCGGCGCTCGGCCGGGTTCAGCGGACCGCGGTGCGGGCACCCACCCCGCGCATCGACACTCCCCGGCGGGGTTCGACGACCGCTGGGCGCGCCGCCGGGGAGGGGTTCGTGCGGGCCGCCCGGACCGCGTCCGCGGCGCGGCGCAGCGCCGCCGCGGCGGCCGGCCGGTGGGCCCGCCCG
>NZ_BAABIL010000246.1:0-3935 GCF_039542765.1 Kineococcus glutinatus | reverse complement strand
CGGCGATGCCGCCGGAGGGACCGAGCGGGATGCCCGCCTCCTGCGCCAGCCGCACGTGCGGGCGGACGCCGAGACCGAGGACGACGAGGTCGGCGGGCAGTTCCCGGCCGCTGCCGGTGACGACGGCCCGCGCCCGCCCGGCGGCGTCGGTGTCGATCGCGGCGACCGGGTCGGACAGCACCAGCTCGATGCCCTCGGCGCGCACCGCCTCGCCGATCGCCTCGCCCACGTCGGCGTCGAAGGTGCTGCGCACCAGCGTGGGGGAGCGGTCCACCACGGTGACCTCCAGGCCCAGCACCCGGCACGCCTCGGCGATCTCCAGCCCGACGTAGCCGCCGCCCACGACGACGACCCGCCGCACCCGCCCGGCCGTGAGCTCCGCGCGCAGCGCCGCGCCGTCGTCGAGGGTCTGCACGCCGTGCACCCCGGCGGCGTCGGCCCCCGGCACGTCCGGGCGCCGCGGCACGCTGCCGGTGGCGTGGACGAGGTCGTCGAAGCCGTCGCTGCCCTCCCGCCCGTCCACCAGGTCGCGCCAGTGCACCCGGCGGGCGGCGAGGTCGATGGCGGTGACCTCGGTGCGCACCCGCACGTCGAGGCCGTTGGCCCGGTGCTGGGCGGGGGTGCGCGCGACGAGTTCGGCCTCCTCGCGCACCGCACCGCTGATCCAGTACGGGATGCCGCAGGCGGAGTACGAGGTGGCCCGGCCGCGTTCGAGGACGACGACGTCGAGGTCCGGGTTCTGCCGCTTGGCCTGCGAGGCGGCGCTGGCCCCGGCCGCGTCGCCGCCGATGACGACCAGGCGCTGCCCCATGGACCCGACCGTAACCCACCACCGCCGCCGACGCCGTGAGGAGTTTCCCGTGCCGGGGTGTTCCGAGAAACCTTGACCCGCCCGTGAAACGGCTCATATCGTCCCTGCGGCCACCCGGAAAGCGTTCTCAACCCGCAGGACCCGTCGCCGATACCCCGGAGAACCCATGAGCCAGCGCGCAGCGTCGCCCGCCGGACCCGACACCCGCACGACCCCGCCGCACCGGAGGGAGGTGGTGCGCCGCCGGGCCCTGACCGCGCTGGCCGCGGCAGCCCTCGCCGCCGCGGGGGCCGTCACCGGGGCGTCGCCGGCGGCGGCCTCGTGCGGGGACGGCACGTTCCACGCCATCGCCGTGCGCAGCGGCAACACGTGGACCGCGCGCAACGGCGACCGCACCCTCTACACCGGCACCGACCTGCGCTCGGCGGTGCAGGCGGCCGTGGGCAGCCTCACCCCCGGGCGGACCACGAAGGAGCGCGTCGTGGTCCGCGGCTCCGGTGGCATCCCGGCCGGCCAGCGGATCAACCTGCCCAGCCACACCGTGCTCGACGCCTGCGGCACCATCGAGGCCCGCGGCACGGGGACCGGGGACCAGGCCCCCGTCTACACGCGCGGCACCACCGACGTCGAGGTGCAGAACCTCACCGTCACCGGAACCCCCCTGTACGGCGTCTTCGCCCGCAACGTCGAGAACTTCACCCTCGGGCGGATCACCATGCAGCTGTCCTCGGGGTTGGGGGTCCGCATCGACAACCGCGGCGACACCAGCAGGTGGACCCGCAACGTCCGCATCGGCAGCGTCCACGTCTCCGGGGCGAGTTCCCACGCGGTGGAGACCTACGGCGTGGACGGCCTGACCATCGGCACCGTGACCGCCCGCGACGTGGGGGGTTCCGGCCTGCTGCTCAACCAGACGATCAACGCGACGATCGGGACGGTCGACGCGGTGAACGCCGGCACGGGCACCGGGTACGCCGCCTTCCGGATGGCCAACCGCAACGGCCGCATCGGCGACGCCTACCCCACGAACATCCGCGTCGGCACGGTCGTGGCGCGCGGTGGCGGCCGGGGCATCTTCTGCGTCTCCGAGAGCGGCGGCGTGGTCGTCGACCGGGTGGACATCGCCGACACCGGGAACAACGCCGTGCTCGTCGAGAACTGCTACGGCGTGGACATCGCCGCGCAGGGCGGCACGATCAGCGGTGGCGGCGAGGTCCGCCTCGCCGAGCGCACCGAGTTCCCCGGGAACGACCGCATCACCCTGCGGAACTTCACCCTGCGGAACAACCGCATCGTGGAGAACCCCTGCGCCGACGCCCTCGTCATCAGCGGCATCACCCTGGACGGCTCCACGATCCAGCGCTGCTGACGCCGCCACCCGCTCCGGCCGCCTGCTACGCGCTCGCGCCCAGCAGGCGGCCGGAGCGGAAGGCGTCGACGAACAGGGCGTGGTCCGCCCGGGCCCGCGCCGCGTAGGAGTGGGCGAAGTCCACGACCTCGGCCACGAGCTCGTCGTCGCGGTCGCCCACCACCGCCACGATCGCGTCCTCCACCTGGAAGTCCACCAGGGGGGTGCTGGGCTGGTCGACGTCGGAGACGCAGTGCACCTTCGCGGTGGCGCGGCCCAGCTGCGCCAGCACCTCGGCCATGTCGGGGACCTCGGTGAGCTGGGACCAGTCCAGGTCGGCCTCGTAGGGGGAGTACTCCGCGACGACGAAACCCACCCCGTCGTGGGGACCGCCCTGCATCCGGCACCAGCCCGACCACGGGTCGGCGTGGGCCTGCAGCGCGCGGCGGGAGACCGCGGTGCGGTGCCCCTGGTGGGCGAAGGCGTGCCGGGCGCGCGGGTCGTCGACGACCCGGCCGGGTGCCGGCACCCCGCCCTGCTTCATGGTGAGCACCACGTCGTTCTCCAGCGCCTCGGTGTGGCCCTCGACGAGGAGGTTGTAGGCGGGCAGGCCCGCGCTGCCGATGCCGAACCCGCTCTTGCCGACGACGTCCTTGAGCCCGTACGTCATGCTGCCCAGCCGCTTCACCGGCGGGATGGTGTCGAGGTACTCGCGGTAGGCGGCCTCCACCACGGCCCGCTCCTGCGCGTCGAGCACCCGCACCGTGGGGTCGTGCCGGAACCGGCGGCGGGAGCCCTCCACGACGGTGACCCCGTCCAACAGGGCGAACCGCGTCGAGGCCTGCGCCTCCAGCAGCGCCAGCCGGACCGCGCCGGTGGCCGTGTCCAGCCGCAGCGACCACTCGGCGTCGGGTTCGGCGGCGGCGTAGGTGCGCACCTGGTCGAGGTAGGCGCGCACGTACACCTCGACGAGGGAGCCGATGTCCCCGTCGGGCAGCGCCTTCGTCCAGCCCAGCAGCGCGACGCTGGCCGCCAGCCGCAGCAGGTCCCACGTGAAGTGGCCGAGGTACGCCTCGTCGAAGTCGTTGACGTCGAACACGAGCCGGCCGGTGCCGTCCATGGCCGTGCCGAAGTTCTCCGCGTGCAGGTCCCCCTGGATCCAGACCCGGCCGGTGCGCTCGTCGGCCCAGCGGTCCTCGCGCCGCGCCACGTCGGCGTAGAAGAGGCAGGCGGTGCCGCGGTAGAAGGCGAACGGGTCGGCGGCCATCCGGCGGTACTTGCGCCGGAACGCGGCCGGGTCGGCGGCCATCAGGTCGGCGAAGGCCTCGGTGAGGACGCCGACGATGGTCCCCGTCCGGTCCCCGTCCCCGTGCCCGTGCGGGGTGTCGGCGTGCGCGTCGTCGGTCACGGGCGGCAGCCTGCCACCCGGCCGGTGGCCGCGGCCAGGCCCGGTGGCGCCCGCGTCCGGTGGCGCCCGGGTCCTGGCCCTGCCGGGGTACCGGTCCGGTCACGAATCGGTCCAGACATCCGATGTTTCGTGGACGCTCGCTCGGGTGCGTGCTACGTTCCGGACCCCCGGGGCGGGGCGCCGGGCCTGCTGCGGAGCAGGTCCGGCGCCCCGCCCGTCCGGTCCCCTCGAGGAGGAGAGGCGCCCATGGTGAGCGGGCCGTTGCTGCTGGAGCTGGAGGGCGTCAGCAAGGGCTTCCCCGGCGTGCAGGCGCTGTCCGACGTGCGCCTGACGCTGCGGCACGGCGAGGTCCTCGCCCTCGTCGGCGA